>NZ_NCKP01000054.1:0-36658 GCF_002282795.1 Thiomonas sp. 13-64-67 | reverse complement strand
CTGAAGGAAATCCATGGAATGCAGAGTCTGCTTGAATTGTTACCCAAATTCAGGATGCGAGGCAATGGCATAGGTGGGGCTCTGCCGCGACGATCTGCCTCGAAGGTGTTGGTGCCGATTCAAAACTCCGGTGGTCAGTTTTCGGTCGGCGTCAACACGCAAAGTGAGATGCGTGAATGCTAGGAGCGCGACCAGGTCTGCGTGATTGCAGACGCGTTGCACTTGGTTTGGCCCTGTCTTCACTCGTCACCGTAGCCGATGCTTGAACCAATGCTCAATGTGCAATCCGCACCATGCCAGTGCCATAATGCTCATGAATGGTGCGTGTTGAGGAGGGCATCTGTTCGTTAGAACAGACTGATCATGAGGGGCTTTGCTTGGCATGGTTCCTGCTTTGTACGAGTTAGGAGGCGCACAGTTGAGTGCGCACTGAGGTGAGCTAGGGTTCCGGTCGCTCTTCGTTGGTTGCGATGCCTGGTCCGAGAGCTTGTCGGCTTTGCAACTGCAGAGCTCCACGGAGGGATAAAAGCCCGGGAGGACGCCCAAATGGCGCGCCTCCGAATCATCCCCGACATTCTGGAGCCCGCCATGTCCCTGTTGCAAACGCTTCTTCGCAAAGTTCTTCCTGCTGCTGGCATGCTCACGCTGGCGCTGCACCCCGTGCCCTCCTTTGCTCAAGTCACACTGGGCGTGTCCGACTGGCCGGGCTGGGTGGCTTGGTACGTCGCAGAGAAAGAAGGCTATTTCAAAAAATATGGCGCAGACGTCAAGCTGGTCTGGTTTCCGGACTACATGACCTCGGTCAACGCGCTCTCTGCTGGGCAGATCGATGCCAATTGCCAGGCATTGATCGATACCTTGTCACCTGCCGTGAAGAAGGTGCCAGCCAAGGTCATTCTGGTGACCGACAACTCGGCGGGAAACGATGCCCTGATGGTCAGCAACAACATCAAGTCGTTTGCGGAACTGAAAGGCAAAACGATCGGCCTGGAAATCGGGTCGATTGAAAACTATCTCGCGGCGACCGGCCTGCAGAAAAACGGGCTGAGCGAGAAGGACGTGAACTTCGTCAACATGTCCACGGGGGATGCCGCTGCCGCATTGATCGCCGGGAAACTTCCTGCTGCCGGGGTGTGGAATCCTTGGATCCAGCGCATTCAGACGCATAAGGCGGGACATCCACTCTTTACCAGCAAATCCGCCCCCGGCCTGATTCCTGATGTGGTGTATGCACGTGACACTGCACTGGCCGCACACCGCAAGGACTTCGTTGCCATGACCAAGGCCTGGTTCGATGCGGTGAAGTTCATTGATGCCAATCCGGCCAAGGCGGCAGCCATCATGGCGCCGCATGTCGGGCTCAAACCTGAGGAATATGCACTGAGCCTGGCAGGCACGAAGCTGTTTGGGCCCAAGCTCAATGAGGAAGCGATGAGCAAGAGTGCGTCACCCGTCTCGCTTTACACCAGCACGGCAGCCACCGGCGCGTTTCTCGTAAGCCAGAAGCAGATTGATGCCAGCCCCAATCCGGCAAGTTTCATCGATTCATCGATCGTCAAAGACGCGATGAAACCCTGAAAAAAACTCTGCTAAGTCCCCGTTAACGGAGATCCCATGAGCGCACAACCTCTGGATGCGGGCGGCAGCGTGCCGCTTGCCGCGCAGCCTTCCCAGCCTGGCGGACAACGTTGGCAAAGTCGCCTGCGTATCAGAGCGGCCATTCCGCGCTGGGTCTATATCGCCTTGTCCATCAGCGGCTTTGTGCTGCCGCTGATCGCCTGGCAGTGGGTCGCGGCCAGCGGATGGGTGGGATCGCTGTTCCTGCCGTCGCCACTTGATGTGGTGCACAGCTTCGTGGACTGGACGCAGAACGGTTTGTCCAATGACACCCTGATCAGCATTTATCGCGTGGTCATGGGCTTTGTTCTGGCGGCAGCCATCGGCGTGCCGCTGGGCATTTACATCGGTGCGTACAAATGGTTCGAGGCGCTGTTGCAGCCCGTTAATGATTTCGTGCGCTACATGCCGGCCTCGGCATTCATTCCGCTGGTGCTGCTTTGGGTGGGCATCGGCGAGGGCTCGAAGATTGCGATCATTTTCATTGGCGTGATCTTCCAGATCATCGTTATGGTGGCCGACGCGGTGCGACGTGTGCCGGAGAATTACCTCGAAGTCGCATACACCATGGGCGCGCGTCAAGGCGAAGTGATGCAACTGGTGATCTGGCGCGGCATTCTGCCGGAGTTGCTCGACATCCTGCGAATCAATATGGGCTGGGCCTGGACCTACCTGGTGGTGGCGGAGATGGTGGCGGCCAACAGCGGCCTGGGGTTCCAAATCCTGCAAAGCCAGCGCTTTCTCAACACGCCAAAAATCTTCGTCGGCATTTTCATTATCGGCCTCATCGGCCTGCTGTTCGACCTGGCCTTCCGCTGGATCTACCGCCTGGCCTTTCCCTGGAAGCGCGCATGAAGATGCCTGCCATGTCCCAATCCGAAGTCCATTTCGAGACGGTCAGCAAAAGCTTCAAGCGGCGCAACGAGTCTGCGTTGCTGGTGCTCGACCAAGTATCGCTGCATGTCGCGCCGGGCGAATTTCTGGTGCTGGTGGGCGCATCCGGTTGCGGTAAATCTACGCTGCTGCGCATTCTGGCCGGGCTGGAAACCTATGACAGCGGCCGGGTGATTCTGGACGGACAGCCGGTGCATGGCCCTGGCGCCGACCGCGCCATGGTGTTTCAGCACTACAGCCTTTATCCCTGGCTGACCGTGAAGGACAACATCCGCTTCAGCCGGCAGCTTCGGGTGGTGCGCGACCAGCTGACTAGCAGCGATGTGGAGGCTGCCTCGGGCCGCTCCGATGCGCTGCTCAGTCTGATGGGGCTGTCCCATGCGGCAGACTACTACCCCAATCAGCTCTCTGGCGGTATGCAGCAACGCGTCGCGATTGCCCGTGCGCTGATGAACCGCCCCAAACTGCTGCTCATGGACGAGCCTTTCGGCGCGCTCGATGCACAGACTCGCGAGGTGATGCATGACCTGATCCGCCATGTGCATCAGCTTGAAGGAACCACTATCGTCTTCGTCACCCATGACGTGGAAGAGGCGCTCTATCTAGGCGACCGTGTGGTGGTGATGGCGCCGCGGCCAGGTCGTATCGACAGTGTGGTCAGCGTGCCTTTTGGGCGCCAGCGCGAGCAGGACCTGAAAGCCACGGTGGACTTCCTCGGCCTTAAACGCCAGATCCTGCACCGCATCCGCGAGACTTCAGGCATGAAAACGAACCGGGACATGCTCGAACAACTGAGCCAGCAAGGTTCTTGACTTCAAACAGCATCGCTGGCGTATTGCGCGCAAGCGTTTCACTTCACCCTGAAAACATCCTATAACCCATGGCCCAATCCATTCATCCTGTCCCTGCAGAGACGTTTCTGTGGGAAGACCTCATCCCGGGAGGCTGTCACTGGTCTGGCGTGCTGCGGCGTGGCACAGCATTGCGTATTGCTGACCACACGGGACGTGCCAATCTGTCCGCCTTGTTTTTTCGCGCAGACGCGCCGATTGAGCGTTACAACATGCCCGACACCCTCAAGGCACAGCACACCGCCATGCTGACCAGTGGGCATGCGTTGTATTCGGATATGGGCCGTGTCCTATGCTCGATCATCGCCGATACCGCAGGCTGGCATGACACCATTGGTGGCGTGTCCACCGACGCTGCCAACCTTGCCAAGTATGGCGCGTCCAGCTACCAGACCGCGCGCAATGCCATGCACCGCAGCGCCGAGGATGGTTTGCTGATCGAACTGGTCAAGCACGGACTGGGGCGCGCAGATCTTGTGCCCAACGTCAATTTCTTCAGCAAGCTGACCGTCGACGAAGCCGGTCTGCTGCAGTTCGACACTACGCATGGCAAGGCAGGACAGTGGCTGGACCTGCGATTTGATATGGACGTGTTGGCTGTGTTTTCCGCCGCGCCGCACGCTCTCGACTCACGCACGGATTACGCCCCCAGCGATGTGCATCTCACCGCCTGGCGTTGCGGCCCGGCTGATGCCCATGACGACTGCCGCAACGCTTGTCCGGAAAACCAACGTGGTTTTTATCGCACCGAACTGCTCTACCGTTGACCATCATGAGTTCATTTAATCTTGTTGAAAGCCCGCTTGATCCCGCGCATGCGATCTATGACCATGTGCTGCCCGCTGGTGAAGGCTGGTTGCATCCCGTGCATGCAGGGCAGACACTGCGCATCCTCGATCTCGAAGGCAATCAGGCCGTCGACACGCTGTTCTACAGCGCAAGCGATTTAACCGAACGCTACAGCGCCACCGAAACCCTGAAAGCGGGAGCGATCTACCTCACCGCGGGCAGTCGCCTCATGTCCAGCCGTGGGCGTGAGATGCTCACGATCACCGCCGACACATGCGGCCGCCACGACACCCTGGGCGGCGCCTGTTCCGCCGAAAGCAACGCGGTGCGATACGCCCTGAACAAGCAGCCCATGCATTCCTGCCGCGACACCTTTCTCAAGTGCCTGTGGCAATACGACAGCGGCCTCTCAAGGGAATGCGGGGCCGCCCCAAATGCCCTTGACTCCCGCGGGGGGCGGGCCGAGCCCGGCTCGGCCCAGGGGGCGCTCACGAAACGTGATCTCACCGCCAACATCAATTTTTTCATGAACGTGCCTGTCACCCCGGAGGGTGGACTGGAGTTTGCCGACGGCGTTTCTGCGCCGGGCAAGTATGTGGAAATGAAGGCTGCGATTGACGTGCTCTGCCTGATCTCCAACTGCCCGCAACTCAACAATCCGTGCAACGCTTACAACCCCACGCCGGTACGCCTGCTGATCTGGAACTGATCGTTCTTTAACCGCGCCGCCGGGACGGCCCGGATGGTTTTGCGACAGCATGGGACGACCCAACCCAGCCCGCCATGTTCCACACTGTTCTGATTGCCAATCGCGGCGCCATTGCCTGCCGCATCATCCGCACCCTGAAACGTATGGGGGTGCGCTCTGTCGCCGTGTACTCCGAGGCCGACCGCGACAGCGCGCATGTGCGCATGGCGGACGCTGCGGTGTGCATCGGCCCAGCGCCTGCCGCGCAAAGCTATTTACGGGCCGATGCCATTTTGGAGGCTGCACGACAGACCGGCGCGCAGGCGATCCATCCCGGCTATGGCTTCTTGTCGGAAAACCCGGACTTCGCTGCGTCATGCGAGGCGGCTGGCATTGCCTTCATTGGGCCTACGCCCGCGCAGATGCGAGCGTTCGGCCTGAAGCACACTGCACGCGAACTGGCGCGGCAAAGCGGCGTGCCCTTGTTGCCCGGAACGGGGCTGCTGTCAGACGCGGGCCACGCGCTGGCTGAGGCCCGGCGCATCGGCTTTCCTGTGATGCTCAAGAGCACGGCGGGCGGCGGCGGCATCGGCATGCAACTCATCTGGAGCGAAGACCAGTTGGACGCGGCCTACGCCCGGGTGGACCGACTGGCGCGAGCCAACTTCAAGGAAGCTGGCATCTATCTTGAGAAGTATGTGCAGGCGGCGCGCCATATCGAGGTGCAGGTGTTCGGCGATGGCGCGGGCGGCGTGGTGCATCTGGGCGAGCGTGACTGCTCGGTGCAGCGACGCAACCAAAAGGTCATAGAAGAAACACCGGCGCCCCATTTGGCCGATGCCGTGCGCACTGCACTGTGCGACACCGCTGTGCGCCTAGCCCAAGGTGTGCAGTACCGCAATGCGGGTACGGTGGAGTTCGTGCTCGACGCGGAATCCGGCGCGTTCTACTTTCTTGAGGTCAACACCCGGCTGCAGGTCGAGCATGGGGTCAGCGAAGAAGTCAGCGGTGTCGATCTGGTGGAGTGGATGGTGCGGCTGGCCGCGGGCGAGGCGCCCAGCGCGGGCTATGTGCACCAGCCGCACGGCCACAGCATGCAGGTGCGGGTGTATGCCGAAGATCCGGCCAAGAACTTCCAGCCGGCCACGGGGCTGTTGACCGAGGTGCGCTTTCCCGCCGATATGCGGGTGGAAACCTGGGTGGAGACGGGGGCGGAAGTCAGCGCGTTTTACGACCCGATGCTGGCCAAGCTCATCGTGCACGGCAGTGACCGCGCGGATGCGCTCAAGCGCCTGCAGACCGCCCTGGCCGACACGCGGCTTTATGGCTTCGAGACCAATCTTGGCTATCTGCGGCAGATCGTGGCTGACCCCCCATTTGCACAGGGCAGACAGACCACGCGCTATCTGGAAGGCCTGCCTGCACAGGCGCGCACGCTGGACGTGCTGGAACCTGGCGTGCAGACCAGCCTGCAGGACTGGCCAGGTCGGCTGGGCTACTGGAACGTTGGCGTGCCGCCCTCCGGCCCCATGGACGCGCTGGCGCATCGCGCCGCCAACTGCCTGCTCGACAATCCGACGGACGCCGTCACCCTGGAGATCCTCCTTGCCGGGCCCACGCTGCGCTTCAACACTGACACCGTGATCGCACTGGCTGGAGCCGACATGGCGGCAACGCTTGACGGTGCGCCTCTGCCCAACTGGCGCAGCCATGCGGTGCGGGCTGGGCAGGTGCTCCAGTTCGGCAATGCAGCGTCTGGCACCGGGGGCGCGCGCGCCTATCTCGCGGTGGCTGGTGGTTTCGACGCTCCGCTGTACCTCGGCAGCCGTGCCACGTTCACCCTCGGCCAGTTTGGCGGCCATGCCGGACGCACGCTGCGCACGGGGGATGTATTGCATCTGGGGAGCAACGCGCGGTCGCAGCCAAGGCATGAAGTTGCAGGCGAGATGCTGCCGATGTACGCGGCGCATTGGGACATCGCCGTGCGCTACGGCCCGCATGGCGCGCCGGACTTTTTCACCGATGATGACGTGGACATGCTGTTCGCCACGGACTGGGAGGTGCACTACAACTCCAACCGCACGGGCGTGCGCCTCATTGGCCCCAAGCCGCGCTGGGCGCGCAGCGACGGTGGCGAGGCGGGCCTGCACCCTTCCAACATCCACGACAACGCCTACGCCGTAGGCAGCATCGACTTCACCGGCGACATGCCCATCCTGCTCGGTCCTGATGGCCCGAGCCTCGGCGGCTTTGTCTGCCCCGGCGTGGTCGTGGCGGCAGACTTGTGGAAGCTCGGCCAACTGCGTCCGGGCAATACCGTGCGCTTTGTGCCGGTGAGCCTGGATGAGGCGGCCAGACTCGAAGCCTTGCAGGACGCAGCGCTTCAAAGCTTAGGTGCGCCCGATACTGCGTTGCATGTCCATCCCCTTGACCCACCGCTCGCCGCCGCGCCCGTGCTGGAGTCGCCAATCGTTGGGCAGCGGGTTGTGCCCGATCATCCGGTTGGCGTGATCTACCGCGTAGCCGGTGACAAAAACCTGTTGGTGGAATACGGCCCGCTGGTGCTCGACCTGGAACTGCGCCTGCGGGTGCATGCGCTGATGCAGTGGATCGAAGAGCGCCAATTACCTGGTGTTATCGACCTCACCCCCGGCATCCGCTCGCTGCAGATTCACTACGACAACCGCGTGCTGCCCTTGCCCACACTGTTGTTGGCGCTACAAGAAGCCGAGGCGGCGCTGCCACCGGCTGAAGACATGGAAGTGCCCTCGCGCACCGTCCATCTACCCCTGAGCTGGGACGATCCCGCCACCCGGTTGGCTATCGAGAAATATATGGCCGGGGTGCGCAAGGATGCGCCCTGGTGCCCGTCGAACATCGAGTTCATCCGCCGCATCAACGGGCTGGAATCCGTGGATGATGTGTTGCGCACGGTGTTCGAGGCCAGCTATCTGGTGCTGGGCTTGGGCGATGTGTATCTGGGCGCACCGGTGGCTACGCCGCTCGACCCGCGCCACCGCCTGGTCACCACCAAATACAACCCGGCGCGCACCTGGACGCCGGAAAACGCCGTGGGCATTGGCGGCGCCTATATGTGCGTCTACGGCATGGAAGGGCCGGGCGGCTATCAGTTCGTTGGCCGCACCCTGCAGATGTGGAACCGCTGGCGGCAGACGCCCGTATTTAAGGACGACAAGCCCTGGCTGCTGCGCTTTTTCGACCAAGTGCGTTTTTTCCCGGTCAGCACCGAAGAGTTGCAGACCATCCGGGCTGACTTCTTGCATGGCCGCTATCAGCTTGACATCCGTGAAGATCGCTTCCGCCTGGCCGACTACCGCCGTTTTCTGGCAGCGCAGGCGCAGAGCATCGCCGCCTTCCGCGCCACACAGCAGCAGGCTTTTGCCGCCGAGCGCCAGCGCTGGGAGCAGACGGGGCAGGCCGACTGGAGCAGCGATGCCGACATCGCCAGTGCGGGCAGCGACAGCGAACTCGACCTGCCCGCAGGCGCCCGACCTGTCGCCAGCCCGGTGGCGGGCAGTGTGTGGAAGGTTCTGGTGCAGCCCGGCCAGACCGTCGAGGCGGGTGAGGCGCTGTGCATCCTGGAGTCGATGAAGATGGAAATCAACGTGGCTGCTCCCTCACGCAGCATTGTGGAGCGTCTGCTGTGCCGCGAGGGCGGCACGGTGAGTGCCGGACAAAACCTCATCATCCTGACGGAGACCTGAATGATCATCAGCCTGACCATCCCCGCTCTGCATGCCGCGTATCGCGACGGCAGTCTGACCCCCACGGCACTGATCGAAGAATTGCTGGCGCGCAGCGCACGCTATCCCGATCACGCCATCTGGATCACGCCGCCGGAGCGTGCGCGTCTCCTGGACCGCGCTCGTGAGCTGGAGGCGCATGGCATGGACGACCTGCCCTTGTACGGTGTGCCTTTCGCCATCAAGGACAACATCGACCTCGCTGGAGTGCCCACCACCTGCGCCTGCCCGGACTACGCCTACACGCCACAGCAGTCGGCCACCGTGGTGCAGAAGTTGCTGGACGCTGGGGCCATCGCCATGGGCAAGACCAACCTCGACCAGTTCGCCACCGGGCTCAACGGCACGCGCTCACCCTATGGCGCGTGCCGCAATGCGTTCAACCCCGACTACATCTCCGGCGGCTCCAGTTCCGGTTCGGCTGTGGCTGTGGCGCTGGGGCTGGCAAGCTTTTCACTGGGCACAGACACAGCCGGCTCGGGCCGCGTGCCCGCGGCGTTCAACAACCTCGTCGGACTCAAGGCCACATGCGGACTAATTTCCACCCACGGCGTGGTGCCCGCCTGCCGCTCGCTCGACGTGGTGTCCATCTTCTCCCTCTCTGCCCCCGATGCACAGCAGGTCTTTGCCGTGGCCCTGGGCGAAGACGCCGCTGACGCATACTCTCGCGCGGCGCTGCCGCATGGCTTTGACTTTGGGCGCGCGGCGCAGTTTCGCTTCGGCGTGCCTGCGCGCAAAGACCTGCAGTTCTTTGGCGACGCCGAATCCGAGCGCTTGTTCGACGCTGCGGTGGAGCGGTTGAAGCGTCTCGGCGGCGAGGCCGTGGAGATCGACTTCGCTCCCTTCATGGACACCGCACGCCTGCTTTACGGCGGCCCCTGGGTCGCGGAGCGCTACCAGGCGATCCGCGCCTTTGTCGACGCCAAGCCCGAGGCGCTGTTCCCCGTAACCCGTGAGATCACCCTGGGTGGCGCCAAGCCCCTGGCGGCCGATGCCTTCGCCGCGCAATATCGCCTGCGCGATTTGCAGCGTCAGTGCGCACCGGTGTGGGACGTGGTGGATTGCATCGTCACGCCCACGGCAGGCACCATCTATACCCGCGTCGAGATGCTGGCCGAGCCGCTTGCCCGCAACACCGATCTTGGCCTGTACACCAACTTCATGAACCTGCTGGACTACGCCGCCATCGCCGTGCCGGCAGGGTTCCGGGCTGACGGCTTGCCGCTGGGCATCACCCTGTTCGCCCCGGCGCATCAGGACGTGCCGCTGCTGCATCTGGCCGAGCGTTGGCAGGACGACCGCGCGCTGCCCTGCGGCGCAGTGGAAACCGAACCGCCCGTAAAACCCGTTTCACCTGTAGTTGCTATCCCCAGTGGTCAGGTGCGCGTGGCCGTGGTCGGCGCGCATCTCAGTGGTTTGCCGCTGAATGGCCAGCTCACTTCGCGCGGCGCACGTTTGCTGCGTGCAACTCGCACCGCGCCACACTACAAGTTCTACGCCCTGCCCGACGGCAAGCGCCCCGGGCTGATTCGCGTTGTTAGCGGTGGCGCCTCCATCGCCTGCGAAGTGTGGGAGCTTCCCGCCACGGCTTTCGGTTCCTTCGTTGCAGGCATTCCAGCGCCGCTGGGCATCGGTAGCGTCCAGCTTGAAGATGGCAGCAGCGTTGCCGGGTTCATCTGCGAAGGCATCGGCATCGAAGGGGCGAAGGACATTACTGCATTGGCTGGCTGGAAAGCCTATTTGCAGACCTGAGCGCTCTTCCATCTACGACCAAGTAACAAGGAGCTTCCATGAATCGCAACGACGTGACCGAGGCCATCATCACTGCCAAGATTGCCAAAGGCCTGAACTGGTCGGACGTGGCCAAGGCCGTGTGCCAGAGCAAGGAGTGGGTGACCGCCGGATGCCTGGGCCAAATGACCTTCAGTGCCGAACAGGCCGCTGTGATTGGCGCGCTGTTCGACCTCGACGCCGCGGCCGTGAAGCTGCTGCAGGTGGTGCCGTACAAAGGCGCATTGCCCACCGCCGTGCCGACCGATCCGCTGATCTACCGCTTCTACGAGCTCATCAACGTTTACGGCACGACCTTCAAGGAGCTGATCCACGAGGAGTTCGGCGACGGCATCATGAGCGCCATCGACTTCAAGATGGACCTCACCCGCGAGCCCGACCCCAAGGGCGACCGCGTGCACATCACGATGAGCGGCAAGTTTCTGCCCTACAAGATGTATTGATTGGTGGCTTCAGCCGAGGCACGCACCGGAGGCTAGATCCCCCACTGCGCAGTCGATCGACCAGTTCTTAGGCAGAACAACGCTTTGCAACTCGCGCCAGGGGAGGGTGCTGTGCAGGATGCAACCATCGTCTCCGGTGATCACTCCATAGGAGATTTCGAAGTCAGCCAGTCGCCTGAGTTCCTCGATGCTGGCCCGGTTGGCAGACGCACGCGACCAGATCGCCAGGGTTTCCGTGGCGTCCATTGCACGCGGCCGCCGCGCTGCTGCTGCGGGCGACCCAGCCGGACTGATCACTGGCCGGATCGCGTTCCCAGCGTTCGGCATAGTCCGCCTCGATGCCATATTCATCCAGCGCGCTGGCGCAAGTCGAAAAGGCCATCTCTCCTCTGTCGCGCAATCCTTTAGGGTGGTAGTCCATCAACCGGCGCCACTCGCAGCTTGTTCCGCTGACGACCGTGATGCCTGCAAACCCTTCTTGCCTCAATAGACACAGAAGTTGCGTGCGGCTGCAGTCTGCGAGTGAGCCGCAACTTGCGCAATCCGGCCGATCCGCCGGAATGCGCAGATCGGCATGCCACCGAGCGGTCTGCATCCACAGCACTAAGGTTCTGTCGTCATAAACCTCGGGAGCGGTCAGCAGCGTTCGGCGCCAAACGCCCTGGTAGCGCTGAGGAACGATGTGTTCGATCAATCGTGGAACTCCGGGAACTGGCGCAAGCTCTTCCAGAACGCGAGGTCGTGATTGGGCCAGAGCATGGCCTTTTCATTTGCTGCGAGGTTTTTGAGTTTGCGAATGCTCTGCACGGCTTGATCGTCCCGCTCCTGCCAGCAGATGCCAGGGGCGATTTCATCACGGAGGTTCTCTTCCAGATCGGCTGCATCGCCACACAAAATGACAGGCGCACCCCGCGGGAGTTCGACCCAGAGAGACATATGACCAGCTGTGTGGCCCGGGCTGGAAATCGCCCGTACACCGGGCACCAAGTCATACTCTCCTTGCATGATTTTCCAGCGATGATTTCCAGCAAAGTCATCAGGGAAATACGCTGGGTCCAGGCCGCTGCGCGCGGCCTCCATCTCGTCATGCTGCACATGCACCTCGGCGCCGCAGATTTCGCACAATCCTCCGGCGTGGTCGAAATGCAAATGACCGAGAAAGACAAGGTCGATGTCAGCCATGGTCAAGCCGAGCCGTTGCAGGTGATGTGGCAGGCGCTGCTCCTCCTGCATGTCGGGTGCGCCGAAGGCGAAGGTCTGCGGGTCGTAGTACCGCTCGCGCAGAGACTTGCTCTCAATCTTGCGATAGTCACAGCCCACGTCGTACAGGATGCGTCCCTGCGTGGTCTCGATCAAATACGCAAGGATGGGCGCTTCGATGATCTGCCCATTTCCCCGATTGCGCGTGGAGAGGGACTTGTCATAGCGATGGGTGGCGGTAAGAAGCGGCCATAGCTTGAGAACCTGAGTCATGCTAGCTCCTGTGTACGCGCGCCGATGGCTGCAGCTAGATCTGCACTTGAGCGCACCTCTCCGAAGATTCCGCCCTCTACGGCAACCATGTCCAGTGCCGCCTGGTGCAGCGAGGCGTCCGCCGAGGCGCATGCGTCAGTCGCGATCCAACAGTTGTAGCCATGGTCGACGGCACTTCTCAAGGTTGAGTGCACGCATACTTCAGTGGTCACACCGCTGAGAATCAGTTGGCGGATGCCACGTGCGCCGAGGATTTGCTGCAGGTCGGTTTGGTGAAAGGCACTGTAGCCGGGCTTGTCGATCACGCATTCGCCAGGCCTCGGTGCGAGCGTATCAATGAAGTCATGCCCGAATTCGCCACGTACCAGCAGGCGACCGAGAGGGCCGTCACTGCCTATGGTGGCGCCGGATCGCACCGAACGCATCAGCTTGCTCAAGGGACAGTCCGATAGATCAGGCCGGTGACCTTCTCTGGTGTGAATGATGAGCAGGCCCTGTCGCCGCGCCGCCTCAAGCAGGGTCCGCACACCGGGAATGGACGCACGCAGCGCCTCCACGTCCAGCCCTGCCTGTGCAGCGTAGCCGCTTGGGTCAAGGAAATCGCGCTGCATATCGATGACCAGCAGCGCCGTGTCGCCGCCAAAGGGAGAGAGTGGTGCGAGGTAGTCCATGACATCAGACCTGGAATTCTTTTCGGATAGCCGCAACCAAACGCTCAGTCAATTCCTGCGACATTGCCGCACCTTTGGCCGCATCAGCGCCGCGAGCGGATGACAGCACGCCAGACGGTGGCACCCATTCGGGACGTAGAGGGTAGATGTCGTAGGGCGGGAACTGTGCGGGGCCATCATCCGGCAGCAGGTCCATGCGCACCAGTTCAGGATGGTGATGCAGCATCAGCGAAGTCTCGATGACCGCGGCATGTTCCAGAGCGAAGCCAGGAAAGCCCTCTGGGAAGACCCGCGCCAGGGTTTGTTCCGTGAGGAAGTCCCAGTATTCGAGCCGCATCACTCGCAGGGCGCAAGCCGGGCCGAGTTCGCGCAAGGCAAGGTCGATGCCTTCGGTGACGAACCATTGGTTTTCATAATGGCCGACGACGACGACCAGTCGTTTGATACCGTGCCGGGCGAGTTCGCGGATGACATCGCGCGTCATCTGAATCAGGCTGGTGGCATCCAGGCTGGTCGTGCCGGGAAAGTGCTGACCGCCGCCACATTTGGGCTGCGATTTGTAGCCATAGCTCAGTGCTGGGGCGACAAGGCCTTCAAGCCGGGCTGCAGCGCCTGCTGCCACGGCGGTGGCGAGCAGTGCATCGGTGCCCAGGGGAAGATGCGGGCCATGTTGTTCGAGTGCACCGCAGGGCAGGAACATCACCGGGTCGTCCTCGGCGATCCGGTCGCGATACGCCATCCAGCTCATCCGTTCCATCATCACAGGGTTCATTCCAAATCCTTTCAGCGTGCAGGCAAAAGTTGTGGGGTGCGGGCTTCCAACAGCGCAGCGCAGGCGATCAGCACTCCGCCGATCCATTCCTGCGGTCTGAGCGTTTCACCGCCGATCAGCATGGCGGATATGACCGCAGCAACAAGTTCGAGAATCAATAACACGGAAGCACGCCCAGCCTGCATGTGCGTGACGCCGTATTGCGTGGCCAGGGTTGCCAGCGCCAGCCAAGTGAGCGAGAACAGTCCAATCAGTCCCCAGACGCTCGCTGGCAACGCGGGCAGAGTCTGGCCGATGGTCAACGCCGCCGTCGTGGCCGTGACCGTGCAACCCAGGAAAATGACCAAGGTCTTGCTGGCCAGCGGTATGGCATGGGCTGCACGCGTCGTGACGTTGGTCAGGGCAAACGCCAGTCCGGCGGAAAGCGCCATCATGTCGATCGGGGACAACGGCGTTATAAAGGCCGCCTGTCCACCCAACAGCACAAACGCCCCGACGAGTGCCAATGCCAAAGCGGCGCCGCGATGCAGCGATATGTGCTCGCCGAGAAAAAGCCGGCCTGCGAGCACGCCCCAGACAGGGGCCATGTAAAACAGCAGCATGACGCGCACCACATTGCCGCTCATCAGCGCATTGACCAGCGAGGTGTTTGCCCATCCCCCCAGAACAGCGATCAGCAGGAACAGGCCGGCCTGCCTCTGCCATTGCCGCCGCTGCCTCCACAACACAGGCAAGCCCAGTATGGCGACGAGGCCATAGCTGACGCTGACCATCAGATTGCCGCTGATTCCCGCACTTCCAAAATACTTCAGTGGCCACCAGGCCAGCCCCCAAAGCAGGGCGCCGGTGAGCAGGGCCAGCACGGGTGCAGCGGCAGACGGAGTGTGTTGTGTCGTCATGCCCGGTCACGCCATCAGCGCCCCTCCGTTAGGGCTCAAGGTCTGACCGCAGTAAAAGCTCGCTTGCTCGGACGCGAGAAAGACGGCGGTCCCGCCGATTTCCTCTGGTCGACCGACACGGCCCAAGGGAATGGCGCTCTCCTTGGCGGCCCATTCCGGGCTCATCTGCTCCAGCGACAGCATGGCCGTGTCCACCGGTCCGGGGGCGATGGCGTTGATGCGCACCGTAGGCGCGAATTCGCGTGCGAGTGAGCGAGTCAGGGTAATGACGCCGGCTTTCGCCGTGGTGTACGCGGTAAACCCAGCGCGCCCAAGATAACCAAGCTCTGAAGCGATATTGATGATGCAGCCGCTTCCATGGCTCAGCATGGACGGCAGGACCGCCCGGCAGCACAGGAAGACCGACTTGAGATCCGTATTGATCACCTGATCCCACTCCGCCTCGCTCGTGTCGAGAAAGGGCTTTTCCAGCAGGATGCCCGCGTTGTTGACCAGAATGTCGAGCGCATCATGACGTTGCAGCACGGCCTCCACCATTTGGGTTACGGAAGCGGCATCCGCCACGTTGGCCTCGATCGCCCAGGCCTTCGCACCCGTGGCAGCGATGAGCGCGACGGTCTGCTGTGCCTGCTCCAGCCGGCCGAGGTGGTTGACGATGACCGTGGCTCCGGCCTGCCCCAAGGCGATGCCGATGGCGCGACCGATCCCCGTCGCTGCACCGGTGACCAGTGCGGTTTTTCCTGCGAGTGAAAACGTCATGGGCTTGTGGCTCAGTTCATGAATTCGCCGTTGTCCACGACGATGCTCTGGCCGGTGATGCCCTTGGCCAGGGACGATCCGAGAAACAGGAAAGTGCCTGCGATGTCCTCCGGCTCCAGCAAGGTGGCAATGGCCTGGCCGTTGAGGATTTCAGCCTGCAGCGCGGAGGCCTCCATGCCTCTGCGCGCAGCCATCGCGTGGAGCGAGCGCATGGCTGCCGCAGTCCGCACCCAGCCCGGACAGACCGTGTTCACCCGGATGCCGCGAGGTGCGAGTTCGGCGGCGAAGGCGCGCGTCAAGCCGATGACCGCGTGTTTGCTGGCGACATAAGCTGAAAAGTGCGCCACGCCTGTCTTGCCCCAGATGGAGGATTGATTGATGACCGCTGCGTCCTGCACCATCAAGGGCAGCACAGCGCGGGTGAGCAGATACATGCTGGTGACGTTGTTGTGTAGCAGGGCAGACCAGCGGCTGGCAGCCAGCGGATCCTCGTCATCGAGAGGGGTTGGGTATTCCGCTCCGGCGTTGTTGACCAGCACATCGACGGAAACGCCGCGCTGCTGCAGGGCCTGCGCCAGCGCTTCCACGGCCGAGGCGTCGCCGAGGTCTGCCGCATGCCAGGTCACCGCACTTGCAGCAGTGAGACGACGGGTCTCGGAACTCTGCATGGGCAAGACGCGATCAACCAGTTCAAGCGTCGCGCCATGCGCGCCGAAGGCTTGGGCGATGGCGAGTCCGATGCCGCCCGACGCTCCTGTCACCAGAACCGTCTTACCAGAAAAATCGAGCGCGGCCACAGGTTTCAGACTGCGGTCAGAAAAGACACGCCAACCGCCCCATAGAAACGCTCGGCCTTGTCGGGGCCAGTGGTCACAACACCATAGTCATCACTCAGCACCCGCCGGACGCGATCACGATGAAAACCACGCAGCAGTGACGACATCGGGATCACCTGAGCGTGCTCATCAGCATAGAGCTGGCGATGCAATGCGGGAAGCTGATGCCATGGCGCAGTGGGCTTCTCGTGATGCGCGTTGTGATAACTGAAATTCAGCAGCAACAGATTCATCCACGGAAATCGCACAGAGACCAGGTTTGAATAGGTGTTGTGCTGTTCGTAATCGTGGTCGCGCAGCTTCTCGTCCGGAATGCCCCCCGTCGACAAGATGGCGAAGGCGTCATAGGTATGTTGATACGCATCCGCAAAGCGCAAAGCGGTGATGAACAGCACATAGGCCAGGAAGTACAGCAGGAGGGCTTTGAGTGAAAACCAGGCGAGCAAGGCGAAGAACAGGACGCGCACAGTGAAAACGCCCAGGATGCGCTTGCGAGCGGCGGCGCGTTCCGGTTCGATGAACGGCAGCAACATCACATAAGCCCGCATCAGAAACTCCACAGCCGGGAGATACGCCCACTCCAGCGCCACGACGGTTCCGCGCAGCCAACGTGGCGACGCGAGCAGGAACTGCCTGTAGTCAAATGTGATCACGTCTGCACGGTCGATGTGATGACGCATGTGCTTGCGGCGCAGATCCGTGAACGGCGCATAGCAACTGCCATTGATCCAGCTCATTGCGGTGCCGCCACGCTGGTTAGCGGCATTGGTCTTGAAAACCGTGCCATGGGCGAATTCATGCAGGAAATAGGCGGAATAGATCAGCGCATGCGCCAACAGCAATACGCCGAGCGCGTTTATCCACCAAGAGCTGCTTGTGATCAGGGCCAGCCCGCCTGCGTAGCCCAGCACCGTGTAGGTCAAGGCGACGACGTTGGGTAGTGCGCCGCCCTTGTAGCGAAAGATGGAAGAAGCCATGGGAGCCCCCAGAGTGTTGAATCTGGCGCCGCTCTGCTTTTGCATTCCAAAGCAACACAGGGCGACACCAATTGAATTACTTTTTGTTGAGTGCCATCACGAAGGACGCATCGAACGTATTTTCAATCGGAGGCACTGCGGTGATCTGCTTTTTGCCCATGAGCACCTTGCCGATGACGGGGCCGCTGCCGTAGAACGATGTCGTCGAAGTGGACTTGGTGAACGACTTCACCATGCCGTCCAATGGAATGTTGAACACGCCGGACATCTGATCCTTCACGTCTTTTGCGGAAATGCCCATGGCTTTGCCGATGATCGCGTCGGTTTCCTCCGGATGGCTCTTCATGTAGGCCAGCCCTTCCAGATAGGCCTCAATGGTGGCTTTCACTTCAGCGGGATGCTTCTGGATGTAGGACTTGTTGTAGACCAGTACATCCGTGATCAAGCCCGGCGCATCCTTTGAAGAGAACACCACATGGAATTTTTTGCCGCCATCCATGGCCACAATCTGCGACAGACTCGGTTCGTAGGTGACCCCGATCGGAATTCCACCCGATGCCATGGCGGCGGGCACAGACTCGGGCGTCATGCTGACGGACTGCACATCCTTTTCTCCCATGCCGTTTTTCATCAAGGCATAAGTGAGCAGGAAATCGGAGGGTGACAGCGGGTTGTAGCCAATCTTCTGGCCCTTGAACTGACTCACCGTCGTGATGTAACGCTTAGCCACAATGGCATCGGCGCCATTGGAATAGTCGATGGGCATAACTACCTGCAGGCCCAAGCCCTTAGCGTCGGTGCCAATCACCTGGTCGTAGGTCAACATGCCACCATCAACTGCACCGCTGGCGATGGCCGAGGGAATCACCGCAGGATCGTTGAAATTCTGCAGCTTCGCATCGAGACCGTATTTTTTGAAAAAACCCTTGGCATCAGCAACATAGAACGGACCGTAGCCAATCCAGACCACAGTACCAATGACCATCTTGGGGGCCGCTTGGGCCACCTGACTGCTGGCGACTGCAATGGAAGCAAATACGGCAAGGCTTGCAAAAGTGCGGATGACAAAGTGGCAAAGCACGGAAGTAAGCGGTGTCGCTTATCTCCCGGGCTTTTATCCCTCCGTGGAGCCTCTTTGAGAGGCCGGGCAGCTCTTGGACCAGACACTTCGTTCAGAAGCCGGAACCCTAGCCACCCTGTCAAACGCAAATCAACAATTGGCGTGCCACCACCAATTCCGTGCATTTAGTGGCATGCAAAGTTCATGCCACATTCAGGAAGCTGCGCTCCCCTAAAACCCGCCAGGAAAGCGGCGTGTAGCGTCGCTCTGTGATGCCGATGCAGTGCAGGGCGCCCACAGTTGGGGCAATCAACGCACAGTCGTGAGGCGCGCTGCGGCAAGCGCAAGCGCGCCGGTCGGCGAGGCTAATCCTTCGAGGATGGAGAAATGGTGATGGCCGTCAAGGCGCTCCAATGCGTGCAAGTTCGTGCGCTGTATTTGAAGAGTCTGAAAGTAGGAGACAGACTGACGCTGCAACTCGGTCAACTCGCTTCCGCCGTAGGCGATCAGCAGGGGTTTGCTGGGTGTAGGAAGCGCAATCGGGCTGTTGCGCACGACCTCGTCTTTGTCCAGCCCCAGCTTGTCATTCACATAGCACAGGCGCATGGGCTCAAGGTCGTAAATCCCGCTCATGGCCAGCCCACTCTTCACTGCCGGGTGGCCCATGCTCATGGCTACGAGGTGAGCGCCTGCCGACCAGCCAGAAAGATGGATGGCGCCGACCCGTTGCGTCAATATATCCAGCGCTGCGGAGATTTCCGCAACGATGCCGTCCAGCCTCTTTTCTGGCGCCAGCGTGTAGCCGATGAATGCCACGCTGATCCCAAGGGCAAGAGGGCCCGCAGCGACGAAGTGGAAGGTTTCCTTGGCGCGCATCTGCCAATAGCCGCCATGAATGAATGCGAGCCAAGGCGTGCCAGGGCCAGCATCAAAGCAATCGATGCGGTTGCGTTCACCCGTGGCGTAGTGCAAGACGAGGAGAGAGGCCCGGGAGGATCGGAGCTGCATGCTGCGGTCCTCCCACCGTATGAGAATTTCTGCGCTGTCGGTGACCGCGGCGCTGTTGTTGTAGGCGGCATCAAGAGTTGCCTTGTCCATCCCACGATAGAGATGCATGGGGCGCTTTTGGGTGATCTTCGCGCTCATGAAGAGGCTAGCTCTCGGCGAAAAATTTCCAGGGCGTTGGATTTCACCTCAATGAACCGGGCGTCCGCGATTGACTCTGGGCCGCGCGGTCGTGCAAGTTCAAAATTCAGTGCGGCTGCAACACGTGTTGGCCTGCGCGTGAGCAGCAGGATGCGATCGGCGAGAAACACGGCATCCTCCAGATCGTGCGAGACAATCAGCGTCGTGGTGCGGTCCTGCAGTTGCACCTCCTGCAGCTTGTCGCGGATGAACAGCGTCATTTCATAGTCGAGCGCGGAGAAGGGTTCGTCCAGAAACAGCAGTTGTTGTTGTCCCCCGGAAAACTCATAGGGGTGTCGTTCCAGGTCGAATCGGATGTCGAAAGCGGCCACCAGTTCGTCCACGCGCGCCTTCACCTGCGCGGGCTTCATCCCGCTGCGGATCAGCGGATATTCAATGTTGCGCCGCGCGGACAGCCAGGGCAGCAGCGCCTCGCGATAGTTCTGGAACACATAGCCGATGACCGTTTCTCGCAGGCTCTTTCCGTCGAACAAAATCTCGCCGCCATCCACGGGCAGCAGTCCTGCAATCATATTGATGAGCGTGGATTTTCCGCAGCCGTTCGGGCCGAAGATGGAGACAATCTTGCCGCGTGGAATATCCAGGTCAAACCCCTGATAGAGGGGCGCGCCGCCGAACTGCTTATCTAGTCCGCGGATCGTCACATGCGTCTCTGGCGCCGCTGGAAGCCGCGTCAGTTCGGGGAGACCATCCAGCGCTCCCGTCTTCTTGGGCCCGCCCTGGAACAGCTTTGCAAGTGCGTTCATTTTCCACCCCAGTGAACAAAGCGTATTTCCACCAACGAGAACAGCAGATTCAGGGCATATCCCAGGATGCCGGTGAGCAGGATGGCCGCATACATGCCCTTGATGTTGAGCACTTGTTGCGCGTTGATGATGCGCTGCCCCAGACCGGTATCCGAGCCGATGAACATCTCCGCAACGATGACGATGACCAGCGCCATGCTCACGCCTGTGCGCAGGCCGACAAAGGTCTGCGGCAGACTCTCCAGCAGCAGCACATCCTTGAACACATGCCAGCGCGAGACGCCCATGACCTTGACGGCAAGCACGCGGGTCTTGCGCGCGTTCATCACCCCGTAAGCGCTGTTGAACAAGATGAGCAGCACGGCGGCGAACGCCGCGATCGCGATCTTGTTCAGATCGGACAGGCCGAACAGCAGCATGAACAAGGGAATCAGTGCAGAAGATGGCGTGGAGCGGAAAAAATCGACCAAGAATTCGACGCTGCGATAAATGGCAGGCGAACTGCCCAGCGCAACGCCCAGTGGCACGCCAATCAGCGCTGCAATGGCAAAGGCGTAGAAGGTGCGCAACACAGTGGCCTGAAAATCCGGCCACATGCTGCCATCAATCAGGCTGGTCCAGAGCGTCGCCAGCGTGTCTTCGGGCGAGGGGAGCAGCACCGGGTTGACCCAGTGTGCGGACACTGCCATTTGCCACAGCAGCAGGAGCATCAGGCCCGGTACAACATGGAGGCGACATCAACCTTGCGTGTGAAAATTTTGCGCTCGGTGAATACGTCGAAAAATTTCTGGAAATAACCAATATCGGAGGGTGTGAATTGGCTGTAGGTCGTGAAGCCCGGCAAGGGAACGGCTTCAGCCAGCTTGGCGTCGATGGCTGCGTATTTCAGCCCATCGTGGACGGCATTTCAGGCTGATCGTGGACGGGATTTCAGCGTGATCGTGGACGGCGTTTCAGGCTGAACGTGGACGCTGTTTCAGCGTGAACGTGGACGCCGGGAGGCGCGCAAGTGATCCCCTGTGCGGGTCTAGGCTGGTCGATTTTTTGATCGAAGCCGATGCCCACGACCAGAATCATGATGCGCCAGATCCGAGAAGCATTACGCCTGCACCTGCAGGTTGGGTTGACCTATAGCGAAGTGGCCCGCGCGCTCAAGCTGTCCAAGAGCGCGGTGGGCAAGTACGTGTCGCTGGCCCGGGCGGCCGGGGTGGACTGGGCGGTGGCCCAGACGCTGACCGACGTCGAGTTGCAGGGGCGGCTGTACCGCCCGCCGGTGCCGCGCGCCAGCGATCAGCTCGCCCCCGATTTCGCGGTCATTCACCAGGAGCTCAAACGCCCCGGCGTGACCCTGATGCTGCTGTGGGAGGAGTACGCCCGCGGTAACGCGCAGGCCTACAAGTACACGAGTTTTTGCATCAAGTACCGCGCGTGGGCGCAGCGCCTCAAGCGCTCCATGCGCCAGGTGCATGAGGCGGGGGAGAAGCTGTTTGTCGACTACGCCGGGCAGACCGTGCCGATCACCGACCCGACCACCGGCGAGATCAGCGCCGCGCAGATCTTCGTGGCCACGCTGGGGGCGTCGAGCTACACGTACGCCTGTGCCACACCGCGCCAGACCACCGCCGACTGGATCGGCGCGCAAGTGCAGGCGCTGGAATTCTTCGGCGGCGTGCCGCGGCTGATCGTGCCCGACCAGGCGCGCGCGCTGATCAAACATCCCGACACCTACGACCCGCTGCCCAACCGCACGTACGAGGAGTTCGCCCGCCATGACGGCTGCGCCCTGCTGGCCGCACGCCCGGCGCACCCGAGAGACAAACCCAAGGTCGAGGGCGCGGTGCTCTTGGTCGAGAGGTGGATTCTGGCGCGGCTGCGCAACCGCCGCTTCTTCAGCCTGGTCGAGCTCAACGCGGCGATCGCTGCGCTCATGGCCGATCTGAACCTGCGCCCGTTCCAAAAGCTGCCTGGCTGCCGCCGCGACGCCTTCCTGTGGCTCGACGCCCCGGCACTCTCGCCCCTGCCGCCCACGCGCTATGCGGTCGGGCGTTGGAAGCAAGCCAAGGTCAACGTCGACTACCACGTCGAGTTCGAAGGCCATTACTACAGTGTCCCGCACCGCCTGGTGGGCGCCACGGTGGAGATGCGCGCGGGCGCCGGGTTACTGGAGATCTTCCACGCCAACCAGCGCGTGGCCTGCCATGCCCTGAACGCCCGGCGGGGTCAGCACTCCACCACGCCCGAGCACATGCCGGCCTCGCACCGCGCGCACCTGGAGTGGACCCCGGCCAAGCTCATCGCGTGGGGCCAGCGCATCGGCGGGGCCACCGCCGGCGTGGTGGCCTGGCAACTGGAGAACCGCCCGCATCCCGAGCAGGGCTACCGCGCTTGCCTGGGCCTCAAGCGCCTGGCGCGCGAGTACACCCCGGCGCGCCTGGAAGCCGCCTGCGCCAGGGCGCTGGCGATCCGCTCGCCCACTTACCGCAGCGTGGCCTCGATTCTCAAGAGCGGGCTCGATCGCCAGCACGCCTATCCCCCCACGACGGCGTCCACCGCCTTGCCCGAGCACGAGAACGTGCGCGGCGCCGATTACTACCACTGAAGGAGAAGCACGATGCTCAATGAACACACCCTCAACCAACTGCGCGCGCTGCGCCTGGACGGCATGGTCCACGCCCTGACGGAGCAGGCCAGCCGCTCGACAGCCGCCGCCCTGGGCTTCGATGAGCGGCTCACGCTGCTCGTGCAAAGCGAGATCGCCTGGCGGGACGACCGCCGCCTGCAGCGCCTGCTCAAGGCCGCCAAGCTCAAAGTCTCCGCAGCCTGCGTGGAGGACATCAACTGGCGCGCCAGCCGCGGCCTCGACCGTCACCTTGTCGCCAACCTGGCCGGCGGCGACTGGCTGCGCCAGGCGCAGAACGTGCTCATCACCGGCGCCACCGGGTGCGGCAAGACTTGGCTGGGTTGCGCCCTGGCGCATCAGGCCGCGCGTTCGGGCTTCTCGGTGCTCTACACGCGCTCGGCGCGCCTGTTCGGCGAACTGCAGGTCGCCCACGGCGACGGCAGCTATGCGCGGCGCATGACGCAACTGGCCAAGCTGGATTTGCTGCTCATTGACGACTTCGCCATCGCGCCCATGGGCGCTGCCGAGCGCAACGATCTGCTCGAACTGCTCGACGACCGCGTGGGCAGCCGCTCTACGCTGATCACCAGCCAGCTTCCGGTCAAGGCGTGGCATGCCTACCTCGACGACCCCACCCTGGCCGACGCCATCCTCGACCGCATCGTGCACAGCAGCCACAAGATCGAGCTCAAAGGCCCCTCGCTGCGCGAGAAGGACAAAGACCAATGATCCCCCAGAACCGCCGCCACCGCCGCGCCGAACACGCCTTATCCACCGCGGCGGCCGGTCCGTCGCAAGCGCCGTCCGCCGCCGTGGATAAGGCTGCGCAGCAGCCCCTCACCGACCGCTTCGCGATAACCGTTTCAGACGGATCGTGGACGATTGAGATACAGGATCGTGGACGATTGAGATACATTGAAACCCATCGCTTGCGCGCACCCCGGCGCGTCCACGATCACGCTGAAACGCCGTCCACGATCAGACTGAAACAAGCGTCCACGATCACTGAAATGCGCAGATGAACACCCCTGCGCAAGCTGAACGGGTGCCTGGGGCCTTTGAACGCTTCACCTTTTACGGCGAGCTGCGCAGAGGAAGATACTGCCATCGTCGTGAGACGGCGGTGAAACAGGCATCAACGAACAGGAAGTCCGCTTCGATCATGGGCGCTGTGGATCTGGTGGGCAGCCGTTGACCGGGGCGCGGACGGCAGGCAGTCCACGAGAGCGCGACAGCGGAGGCGACCGTCCAAATCCCCGGCGACTCACAGCGTCATTGCCGTCTTTGGCCCACTCTTCACCAGAATGGACACGGTCATGACATTGGCTGCCGCCTCCAAAGCGGCTAACAGGCCAGTTGGCGGACGATCAACTCACCCGCACCGTGGCGGCGTTGTTGTCGCAGGGTCTTTGGTCAGCATGACCGGGTGAACCACGACGGCATGCGCTTGCCCGCCCAAGCAGGTGCGAGCAGCTTAAGGCGGCAGCCCTCACTTCAACGCCAAAATTAGCGGAAATCCGCTTGGACTGGCCTGTCGAGCTTACGGGCGTCGGCTCGGTTTGCTATCTTCGGGTCAAGCGCCCAACAGGCGGCGAGCAAGCACGGTTTGCAGGTCACGGCGTCCGTCCGCTATCAAGTAAATGATGACTTGGCGGCCTGTGACACGATAGACCACGCGGTACGGCTTGAGAAAGGTCTGACGGTATTCCTTGATTCCAAGACCGAGTAGCTCTTTCGGATAGCTGCCGCGTTCGGGGAATCTCGACAGGCTCTGCACAACACCCATCAAGTCATCCAACACCTGATTGGCGTTGGCGACGCAATCCAGTACGGAGATGTAATCGAGGATGGCCTCCAAATCCTGTTCCGCGCCCTCAGTGAGCAGGACTTCAAACTGGGTCGGCGTGTCGGCCATCAGACTCAGGCGCGTTTGGCGCGAAGGCGGGAAACGACGTCAGCTACAGGTGTGACCTTGCCAGCAACGACATCCTGATTGCCAAGCGCCAGGATTTTTAACAGGGCCAGCGTTTCTTGCGTTTCTTCGAACGATGCGACGTCCTGCAGAACCGCCTTGGCCTCGCCGTTTTGGGTGATGACCATCGGTTCACGCTGCTGCGCGAGGCGCGTTAAAACCTCAGCCGCGTTGGCTTTGAGATAGCTGATGGGCTTGATTTGTGACGAGTAGCGCATGGCTATGCTCCAGACTTGGAAAA
This sequence comes from Thiomonas sp. 13-64-67, assembly GCF_002282795.1. Classification (NCBI taxonomy): domain Bacteria; kingdom Pseudomonadati; phylum Pseudomonadota; class Betaproteobacteria; order Burkholderiales; genus Thiomonas; species Thiomonas sp. 13-64-67. Next base: position 11,589 of record NZ_NCKP01000054.1, on the reverse strand, counting down.
GACTTAATATAGTCTTTTTATGGTTCCATGGAGATGTGGATGCGTTAAGCGACAAACGATCCCGGTGTCCTTTTCCGCTGTGGTGATCCTAGGCCGGGGGGCGGGGCATTTCTCTTTCCCTACGTCCCATCCATGGCAAACGACCTGCGCGCGGCGCCAACCTTGAACGGGTTGTCAAGTCGACCAAACGCGCGGCGCGCAGTCTTCCACACCCCACCCCGTCTGCCGCCAAGCAGCCCACACCGCGCGGCACAGCGCCGCCACCGGCTCGATGCGATGCCCGAGCACCCGCAAGGCAACGATCTGCGCATGCGGTGCGGTAGCGCCAAAAAGTACGCTGGCCTGCTGCGCGTCATCGGCCGCCTGCCGCGCCACATCGAGCAGCGCCTCACGGCGTGGCGAGGCCAGCGGGCTGCCCGCGGCGAAGAACAGGGTGGCCAGCGCGGTATGGCCGCGCAAACCGCCCGGCCCATGCAGCAGCGCGTCGTCGTCACCCGCGATGCAACCGCGCTCCAACCAGATGCCGGGCAGCTCGATGTGCTGGGTGAAGCGGCCGGAGCGGAACGCGGCGTCTGCCGCAGGCAGACCAAGCGCGAGCAGATCCCAGGCCATCAGCTCGGCGCCCGGCGCGAGGTGAAAGCGGCTGCGGTTCTCGCCCAGGCAGTCGTTGTAGGCCAGGGTCTCAAGCGGCAGCCATTCCAGCCTTGCGCCCGGCGCCAGCCGGGCTTCCAGGGTCTGCCGCGCAGGCGCGCCGGTGCTGCGATAGAAACGTCCTGCCCCCGGCGTGGTGACCAACGCATGCGCGCCTTCTTGCACCGACAGGTCGATGTCCAGAATGTCGCCGCCCACCAACCCGCCCGGCGGGTGCACCAGCACCTGATGGCAGATTTGAGGGTCTTCGGGATAGTGGCTGGCCAGCGCGCGCAGGCCGCCCTCGTGTTGGTGGCGCAGCACCGTGCGCGCCGGTTCGGCGGAGAACCGCAATTGCAAGCGGGAGTGCCAAGGCGTCATGTATGAACAGGAGAAAGTCGAACAATATCGTCTAGCAGCATCACACAATGCAGATTGGCTTTGTAACAGAGACCCGATATGTCTTGGTCGGCCCTGCAAAATTCAAAGACCATTTCTCCTTCGCCCACTCGTTGAGGGCTGGAGAGAGTAGGCCGCGTTCAGGATGGTCTCGGTCAGACCGAGTGAGCTATGTGGACGTCTGCACCACGGTAATCCACACCCTTGTGCTGAAAGTGGACGCGAGCTGGACAGGCCAGCCCACAGCTCGGTCGATGCGCGTGTAGTGCGGTGGGCTGTCGCACACCCTCAAACCGCGATCAGATCACGGACACCGTCAACGTCCATATCGGCGCCCTGGCCGGACTTGATGATTTCGCCGCGCGACATGACGCAATAGGTGTCGGCCAGTGATTTGGCGAAGTCGTAGTACTGCTCGACGAGCAGAATGGCCATGTCACCGCGCTGGGCAAGCATGCGGATGACGCGCTCGATGTCCTTGATGATCGAGGGCTGGATGCCCTCGGTGGGTTCGTCGAGGATGAGCAGTTTGGGGCCTGCGGCCAGTGCGCGGGCGATGGCGAGCTGTTGTTGCTGGCCGCCGGAAAGGTCGCCGCCACGGCGGTGCAGCATCTGCTTGAGCACGGGGAACAGTTCGAACAGTTCTTGGGGCACTGTGGCGGCACCGGGCTTGTAGGCCAGGCCCATGTGCAGGTTTTCTTCGACGCTGAGGCGGGGGAAAATTTCTCGGCCCTGCGGCACATAGCCGATACCCAGCCGGGCGCGGGCGTCCGGGCGCAGGGGGTCGATGCGCGCGCCATCGAGGGTGATGCTGCCGCTCTTGATCGGCACCAACCCCATGAGAGATTTGAGCAGCGTGGTCTTGCCCACACCATTGCGGCCGAGCAGGGTGAGCACCTGGCCTTTTTCAAGGCGCAGGCTGACGTTGCGCAGGATGTGGCTGCCGCCGTAGTACTGGTTGACCGTGTCGATGTTGAGCATGGTGTGTGGCTGGTTCAGCGTCCAGATTCAGCGTCCAAGATAGACCTCGACCACGCGCTCATCGGCCTGCACCTGCTCCAGGCTGCCTTCGGCGAGCACGCTGCCTTCGTGCAGCACGGTGACTTTGTGGGCGATCTTGCGCACGAACTCCATGTCGTGCTCCACCACCATGAGGGTGTGCTTACCCGCCAGTGAGATGAACAGTTCGGCGGTGCGGTCGGTCTCGAAGTCGGTCATGCCGGCCACGGGCTCGTCAAGCAGCAGCAGTTGCGGTTCAAGCATCAGCAGCATGCCGATTTCCAGCCATTGCTTTTGGCCGTGCGACAGGTCACCGGCGCGGCGTGCAGCCTGGTCGTGCAGGCGAATTTGTTCCAGCACTTCTTCCACCCGCTGGCGCTGCGCCGCGCTCAGGCGGAAGAACAGGGTGTTGCGCGCGCGCTTGTCCGACTTGAGGGCCAGCTCCAGGTTGTCCTGCACGCTGAGGTCTTCAAACACGGTGGGCTTCTGGAACTTGCGGCCTACCCCGGCGGCCACCACCTCGGCCTCGCGCAGCTTGAGCAGGTCGATGGTCTGGCCGAAAAAGGCGGTGCCCGAGTCGGGCCGCGTCTTGCCGGTGATGACGTCCATCATGGTGGTCTTGCCCGCGCCATTGGGTCCGATGATGCAGCGCAGCTCGCCCACGTCGAGCGAGAGGCTGAGTTTGTTGAGGGCGCGAAAGCCGTCGAAGCTCACGCTGATGTCGTCGAGATAAAGGGCTACGCCGTGGCTCAGATCCACGCCGGGCTGCATGACGTGGCCGTAGCCCGCGGTGGCATCACCGCTGAGTTCGGGCTGCGGCTCCTGGTACACGATCTCCCGCCAGTCAAGATTAGCCACGGCGCGCCCTCCACTGCTTGAGCAGGCCGACGATGCCATATGGCGCATACAGCGTGACCACGATGAACAGCCCGCCCAGCACATACAGCCAGACTTGCGGCATGGCCACGGTCAGCCAGCTCTTGGCCACGTTCACGAGCACTGCGCCGACGATGGGGCCGATGAGCGTGCCGCGCCCGCCGATGGCCGTCCAGATGGCGATCTCGATCGAGTTGGAGGTGGACATTTCGCTGGGGTTGATGATGCCCACCTGCGGCGCATACAGCGCGCCCGCAATGCCGCACATCATGGCCGAAATCGTCCACACTCCGAGCTTGAACCACAGCGGGTTGTAGCCGCAGAACATCACGCGACTCTCCGCATCGCGCACGGCGGTGAGCACGCGGCCGAACTTGCTGCGCACCAGCCAGCGCGAAAAGAGAAACATCAACACCAGGGTGAGGCTGCTGGCGACGAACAGCGACACCGTCATGCCCGCCGTGCCCATGGGAAAGCCCAGCAGCACCTTGAAGTCGGTGAGGCCGTTATTGCCGCCGAAGCCGGTTTCGTTGCGGAAGAACAGCAGCATGGCCGCATAGGTGAGCGCCTGGGTGATGATGGAGAAATACACCCCCTTGATGCGCGAGCGGAAGGCGAAGAAGCCGAATATGAAGGCCAGCAGGCCAGGAGCTGCCACCGCGAGAAACAGCGCCCAGGCGAAATGTTCGGTGCCCACCCAGTACCAGGGGAAATGCGTCCACTGCATGAACTGCATGAAGTCGGGCAGATTGCCGCTGGCCGCATTCATCGCCCGGTTAAGGTACATGCCCATGGCATAGCCGCCCAGAGCGAAGAACAGGCCGTGGCCCAGCGACAGAATGCCGGCGTAGCCCCAGACCAGATCCATCGCCAGCGCCACCATGGCGTAGCAAAGAATCTTGCCCGACAGCCCGACCCAGTATTGCGATAGATGCAGGCTGCTGCCCTGCGGCAGAGCCAGCGCCAGCAGCGGCACCAGCACGGCGGCGATCAGCAGAAAGCCGATCAGCGCAGCCCAGCCCCACAGCGGCAGAAAGGCCGTGGGTGACTGCAGTTGCACCCGCGGTGGTGGCACCAGCGTGCCGGATTCATTGAGGATGGCGGCCATTGGATTTCAGCTTTCCACGCTGCGGCCCTTGAGGGCGAACATGCCCTGCGGGCGCTTCTGAATGAACAGGATGATGGCGACCAGCACCGCGATCTTCGCCAACACCGCGCCCGCCACGCCTTCGAGCAGGGTGTTGGCCACGCCCAGGCTCATGGCCGCAGCCACCGTGCCGGTGAGCTGACCCACGCCGCCCAGCACCACCACCATGAAGCAGTCGACGATGTAGCCTGTTCCCATCTCCGGGCTGACGTTGCCGATCTGGCTGAGCGCGCAACCCGCCAGACCCGCGATGCCGGTGCCCAGGCCGAAGGCCAGCATGTCCACCCGCGCGATGCGCACCCCCACGCAGGAGGCCATGGGCCGGTTCTGCGTGACCGCGCGCACGAACAAGCCCAGGCGCGTGCGGCTGATGAGCAGCCACATGCCCAGCAGCACCACCACGGTGAAAGCGATGATCACCATGCGGTTGTAGGGCAGGATGAGATTGGCCATGATGTTGAAGCCGCCCGACATCCACGGCGGGTTGTCCACCTGCACGTTCTGCGGCCCGAACAGGCTGCGCACCGCCTGGATCAGCACCAGGCTGATGCCCCAGGTGGCCAGCAGGGTTTCGAGCGGCCGCCCGTACAGGCGGCGGATGATGGTGCGCTCGATGAGCATGCCAATGCCCCCCGCCACGACGAAGGAGAACGGCACCGCAGCGATCAGCGCGTAATGCACATAGCCCGGCAGATAGTGCTGGAACAGGCTCTGCATCACATAAGTGGCGTAGGCGCCGATCATGATGAACTCGCCCTGCGCCATATTGATCACGCCCATCAGGCCGTAGGTGACGGCCAGGCCCAGCGCGGCCAGCAGCAGGATGCTGCCCAGACTGATGCCCGAGAACAGCGTGCCCAGCCGCTCGCCCCAGGCCAGGCGGCTGTCGATCTCGGAGAGGCTTTTTTCGATCTGCGTGCGAACCAGCGGAGACGACTCAATGTAGGCGCCGTCTTTCTTGTCCAGCCGAGAGAGCAGCAGGGCGCGCACCGCCGGGTAGTTGCTGGCCGCCAGTTGTTTGGCCGCGGCCAGACGGTCGGCGGCGCTGGCGCTGGTGAGCAGAATGGCTGCGTGCAGCAGTTGCAGCCGCTGCACGATCTCCGGGTCTTTCTCGGTTTTCAGCGCCTGCTCCACCAGACCGCGATCGACCGAGGTGGGATCGTCCTGCAGTTGCTGCACGGCCTTGAGCCGCTGCGCGCGCTGCGGCGAAAACAGATCGAGCGCGGCGCGGGCCGACTGCAGCTCCTTGCGCACATAGTTGTTGTTGACCACGCCCTGCGCGTTGTCGCTGGGGGTGACGGCTTTGCCGGTGGCCAGGTCGATCCATTCATTGCCTTTTTGCACCTGCACCATGTCGCCATCGATCTGTACATCGCCATTCAGCAGCTTGTGCAGAAAGTCGGCAAGTTGCGGATCGGGCTTGGCCACGGCCTTGTGCAGGGCGGCGATGCGGGCGTCGGTGTCGCCGCTGGAAATGGCCAGCGCTTCCTGCGGGGTCAGGGCATGGGCTGGTGGCGTCAGGCCGAGCAGTAAACCGAACAACACCAGGCCGAGCGCCATGCGCAGCCATGCGCCGGGCCGGTCCCACAAAGAGCGCGTAGAGGTCATGGTCGTGAAGTTGACAGAGAAGGATCGATGCGTTCAAAAGACTTCCCGCCCCAGCCCTCCCCGCGAGCGGAGAGGGAGTGATCGCCCCTCCCCCGCGGCGTGGGGGAGGTTGGGAGGGGGAGTGTTTGCGTTGCCGAACGATCAGGCGTTTTTCGGCTTGGGGATGTAGGGGCTCCAGGACTCGCCCGGAACCAGACCCTTGGACTTCCACACTACGTCGAACTGCGCCTTGTCGTTAATCTGGCCGATGAACACCGGCTTGCTCAGATACTGGTTCTCCAGCACTTCGACGGTATACCCATCGGGGGCGGCGAACTTCTGACCGATCAGCGCCTTGCGCACTTCATCGGTCTTGGTGGACTTGGCCTTCTCGACGGCCTGCTTCCACAGGTGAATGCCGATGTAGGAGGCTTCCATCGGGTCGTCGGTGACCGGATAGTCTTTCAGCTTTTCCTTTTTCACCCAGTCTTGCCACGACTTGACGAACTTGGCATTGCGCGGATTTTTCAGACTCTCGAAGTAGTTCCACGCGGTGAGCTGGCCGACCAGGGGCTTGATGTCCATGCCCGCAATTTCCTGCTCGGCGATGGAGAAGCCGACCACCGGAATGTCGGTGGCCTTGATGCCCTGGTTGCCCAGCTCCTTGTAGAACGGCACGTTGGAGTCGCCATTCACGGTGGAGATCACGCAGGTCGGGCCGGCCGAGGCGAACTTCTTGATGTCGGCCACGATGTTCTGATAATTGCTGAAGCCAAACGGCGTATAGACCTCGGCGATGTCCGCATCCTTTACGCCCTTGGAGTGCAGGAAGCCGCGCAGGATGGCGTTGGTCGTGCGGGGGTACACATAGTCGGTGCCCAGCAGGAAGAAGCGCTTGGCGCCGCCGCCGTCCTTGCTCATGAGGTATTCAGTGGCCGGAATGGCTTGCTGGTTGGGCGCAGCACCCGTGTAGACCACATGCTTGTTTTGCTCCTGGCCTTCAAACTGCACCGGGTAGAACAGCAGGCCGTTGAGCTCGTCGAGCACCGGCAGCACCGACTTGCGCGACACCGAGGTCCAGCAGCCGAAGATGGCCGCCACCTTGTCCTGGCTGATGAGCTGGCGCGCCTTCTCGGCGAACAGCGGCCAGTTGGAAGCGGGGTCGACCACCACGGGCTCGATCATGTGGCCGTCCACGCCGCCTGCAGCATTGATCTCGGCAATGGTCATCAGGTCCACGTCCTTCAACGCGGTTTCGGAAATGGCCATGGTGCCCGAGAGCGAATGCAGGATGCCGACCTTGATCGGTTTCTTGCTCGCAGCAATGGCGGGGAAAGACAGCGTGCTGGCCGCCGCTGCGGCAACTGCGCCGCCAACGGTCTTGAGTGCGGTACGACGATCCATGTTGGAAATTCCTCCAGAGGTTGTGGTGGGGTGCGACACGCTGTGTTGTGCAAGTCGCGTGCCACGGTTTTGTCTGCCCCCCCCTCAGCACGGGGTGACAGTTCGATGACACTTGGCCCGAACTTGCGCCGCGCGGGCCTGAACGCGCCCCACAATCTGTTTTGAGGCACCACCGCGCGCATTAGCTCGATCGTCTTTGGTGCGTTCGCACCAAACCGGGGCAAACGGAGACCCACACCGTTCCAGCAGGGGCGGCAGGTCTGCTTTTTGCTGCAGCACCGGCCTGCGCTTTCGATGTGGCCTCGCGTTAAGCTCACCTCACGATTCCCATTCCATCCGCCGCCCCATGGACCTCACCCCCCGCGAAAAAGACAAGCTGCTGATCTTCACCGCCGCGCTGCTGGCCGAGCGCCGCAAGGCGCGCGGCCTCAAGCTCAACGTACCCGAGGCCATCGCATACATCACCGCTGCAGTAATGGAAGGCGCGCGCGACGGCCGCACCGTGGCCGAGTTGATGAGCTTTGGCCGCACCCTGCTCAGCCGCGACGAGGTGATGGACGGCGTGGCCGAACTCATCCCCGACATTCAGGTGGAAGCCACCTTCCCCGACGGCACCAAGCTCGTGACCGTGCACCAGCCCATTGCGTGAATCCCCCAATCTGGAGCGTTTCAATGATTCCTGGAGAAATCCTTTGTGCCGAGGGCGACCTCGCTCTCAACCCCGGCCGCGCCACCTTGAGCGTGGTGGTGGAAAACGCGGGCGACCGGCCCATTCAGGTCGGCTCGCACTACCACTTTGCGGAAACCAATCCGGCGCTGCGCTTTGACCGCGCAGCCGCGCGCGGCATGCGGCTGCACATCGCCAGCGGCACCGCGGTGCGCTTCGAGCCGGGGCAGCAGCGCACGGTGGAGCTGGTGGCCTTCGCGGGCGAGCGCGTGGTCATCGGTTTCCGGCAAGACGTGATGGGAGCGCTGTGATGGCCACGATCTCCCGCCGCGCCTATGCCGAGATGTACGGCCCCACCACCGGCGACCGCGTGCGCCTGGCCGACACTGACCTGCTCATCGAAGTGGAAGACGACTACACCCTGCGCGCCGGAGGCTATGGCGAAGAGGTGAAGTTCGGCGGCGGCAAAACCATCCGCGACGGCATGGGTCAGAGCCAGCGCACCCGCGCCGAAGGGGTGATGGATCTGGTCATCACCAATGCGCTCATCCTCGACCACTGGGGCATCGTCAAGGCGGACGTGGGCATTCGTGGCCAGCGCATCGCCGCCATCGGCAAGGCGGGCAATCCGGACGTGCAGCCGGGCGTGGACATCATCATCGGCCCGGGCACCGAAATCCTCGCGGGGGAAGGCATGATCCTCACCGCCGGGGGTATCGACAGCCATATCCACTTCATCTGCCCGCAGCAGATCGAAGAGGCGCTGATGAGCGGCGTCACCACCATGCTGGGCGGCGGCACCGGCCCGGCCACCGGCACCAACGCCACCACCTGCACCCCGGGGCCGGAAAACATCGCCCGCATGTTGCAGGCGGCCGATGCCTTCCCGATGAACCTGGGTTTTCTCGGCAAGGGCAACGCCAGCCAACCCGCAGCGCTGCGCGAGCAGGTCGAAGCCGGCGCCATCGGCCTGAAGCTGCACGAAGACTGGGGCACCACGCCGGCGGCGATCGACTGCTGCCTCTCGGTGGCAGAAGAGACCGATGTGCAGGTGGCCATCCACACCGATACGCTCAACGAGAGCGGCTTCGTCGAAGACACCATCGCCGCGTTCAAAGGCCGCACCATCCATACCTTTCATACCGAAGGCGCGGGCGGTGGCCATGCGCCCGACATCCTGCGCGTCCTGGGCGAAGCCAATGTGCTGCCGTCCTCCACCAATCCGACCCGGCCCTTTACCGTCAACACCATCGACGAGCACCTCGACATGCTGATGGTGTGCCACCACCTCGACGCGGGCATCGCCGAAGATCTGGCCTTCGCGGAAAGCCGCATCCGCCGCGAAACCATCGCCGCCGAAGACGTGCTGCACGACCTGGGCGCCATCAGCATCATGTCCAGCGACAGCCAGGCCATGGGGCGCGTGGGCGAAGTGGCGCTGCGCACCTGGCAGACCGCGCACAAGATGAAGGCGCAGCGCGGCTGGCTGGCGCCTCCGGCTTCGGGTGGCGCCCAGGGCAATGACCGCAACGATAACTTCCGCGCCAAGCGCTACATCGCCAAATACACCCTCAACCCCGCGCTGGCGCACGGCATCGCGCAAGAAGTGGGCTCGGTGGAAGCGGGCAAATGGGCCGATCTGGTGCTGTGGCGGCCGGCGTGGTTCGGCGTGAAGCCCAGCGTGATTCTCAAAGGTGGCTTCATCGCCGCCGCACTCATGGGCGACGCCAACGCCTCCATTCCCACGCCACAGCCGGTGCACACCCGGCCCATGTTCGGCGCCTTCGGCGGCGCGCGCACCGCCACCTCGCTCACCTTTGTGTCACAGGCCGCGCTGACCAACAACATCGGCCAGCGTCTGGGCTTGCACAAGACGCTTGCCGCCGTGCGCGGCTGCCGCAGCGTGAAAAAGGCCGACATGGTGCACAACGCCTACACCCCGCGCATGGAGGTGGACGCGCAGACCTACGAGGTTCGTGCCGATGGCATGCTGCTCACCTGCGAGCCCGCGACCGTGCTGCCGATGGCGCAGCGGTATTTTCTGTTTTGACTTTGCCAAAACGGAGACTGGAATGCCAACCTTGACTCACTTCTTCACCTTTTCCCTGGTTGCTCTTGGCATGGTGCTGACACCTGGGCCGAACATGATTTATCTCATTTCACGTTCGATCTCTCAAGGCCGCAGCGCTGGACTTATCTCCTTGGGGGGAGTGGCTTTGGGTTTCGTGTTTTACATGCTGTGCGCGGCATTCGGCATCACGGCACTCGTGCTGGCGGTGCCCTATGCGTATGACGCGCTGCGCTTTGGCGGCGCGCTGTATTTGCTTTATCTCGCCTGGCAAGCGGTCAAGCCGGGCGGCCACTCGCCGTTTCAGATGCGCGTATCTGTCGCTCCTGCCGCAGTTCATCGACCCTGCGCATGGCTCCGTGCTCGGCCAGTCGTTGGCGCTGGGCATGACACAAATCGTGATCAGCCTTGCGGTGAACGCGCTGATTGTTTTCATGGCCGGTTCGATTGCCAGATTTCTGGCGCAGCGGCCAATGTGGATCGCCGTGCAACGATGGCTGATGGGAACGGTGCTGGCCGCATTGGCCGTGCGCGTGGCCACTGAGGCGCGCCGGTAGGCTTGTTTGCGAACGCTGAGTCCTCTGATCCTGATCCCATTGGTGCGTCATCTCCAGCTGCCGACATCCGCATGGAGTGCTCAATCCCTTTGCCTAGCGCGGCTGCAGATGCGACCGTATCCACGCGGCAAACGCGTCTTCGCTCATGTCGCCAGAAGCGACGGCGAGCATGGTGAGCGTGGCGTCGACTTGTGTCGTGGCGAGGCGCTGACCATTCAAGGCGAGAAACAAGCCCACTGCGAGAAAAGCCGCGCGCTTGTTGCCGTCGACAAAAGCATGATTTTTCGCCAGGCCCACCCCATATGCGGCGGCAAGCGCGGCCAAATCCGGCTCGCCGTAGGCCACCAGATTCAAGGGCCGAGCCAGCGCCGATTCGAGCAGGCCTTCATCGCGCAGGCCGGGTGCGCCGCCGTGTTCGGCCAGGCTTTCGTCGTGCAACAGCAGCAGCGCACGCCGGTCGATGAAACGCCAGCTCATTTAGCGAGTTGGTGGAAAGTGTCGCGGTACTCGCGCATGAATTCGCGGCCCAGTTGCAGTTGCTCATCCAGCGCGGGGTCGTAAGGGGTGAGGGTGACGCCATTCGCCGCCTCGGTGACGAACACCGTGTCGCCCTTTTCCAGTTTGAGGCGGACGAGGAGTTCCTTGGGCAGAATGACGCCAACGGAATTGCCGATCTGGGTGAGTTTGAGGGCGGACATGCGGTTCTCCTGACGACTGGTGCAGCCGGACAATGAAGTTATAACGGTTGTTATATTAGGCGGCAGCCCGAATTTCTGCAAACCTCTCCTTCCGAATCCTCATGCTCACCGTTAACAAACATCTTCCCGCCGCGCGCGGCTTGGCCGCTGCGCTGGTACAGCGCGCAGTCACGGTCAGCCTGGACTGGGACACGCGCAGCAAAAGCCGCTTTGACGCGCACGACAGTGCCGGTCGTCACATCGCCGTGTTCCTGCCGCGCGGCACCGTGCTGCGTGGCGGCGACATGCTGGTGGCTGAAGACGGCTCAATGATCCGTGTGCAAGCCGCGCCGCAAGCCGTGCTGCAAGTGCGCGCCTGCCCGGCGCATGGCACGGCCACCGATCTGCCGCGTGCCGCGTATCACCTGGGCAACCGGCATGTGCAGCTCGAAGTGCAGGCCGACTATCTGCAATTCGAGCCCGACCCGGTGCTGGCCGACATGCTGCGCCGCATGCACCTGATCGTCACCGAGATGGAGGCCCCGTTCGAGCCCGAGGCCGGGGCCTATGGCGAGGGC
>NZ_NCKP01000053.1:0-11840 GCF_002282795.1 Thiomonas sp. 13-64-67 | reverse complement strand
CAGGGCCGAGGCCGATGGCGAAGGGGCGCGGCTCGAACACCGCCAGCCCGATGAGTTGATTGATGCCCAGCGCCACGAGGGCCGCCACCGCGGCTTGCAACAGCGGCGGGCGCAGCGCGTCCGGGTGGCGCAGCCAGCCCCAGATCAACAGCAGGGGCGCGGCGTAGATGGCGTATTCCGCAAAGAACAGCGCCACGTCGATGCTGGCTTGTGACGCCGTGCCGTGGGCGGCCCAATGGGTGTAGAGCCCCAGATTGAGGTCATTCCAGAAAGCGGGGAAATGCAGCATGGCGTAGCGGTGTTTTTGTGAGTTGGCAAAACAAAACCGCCTCCGCGACACCCGGAGGACTTCCGGATGAAAGGAGGCGGTTGCAGCGATCAGTCCTGCTGATCCTGGTCGTCGTGATCGTTGCGGTCTTCGGTCGAGGCGATGACCGTGCCTTGATCCGGGCTGATCTTCACGTCGAACACCTGCGCGCCTTTGACTACTTCCACGTCATACACCGCCTTGCCCGCGTGCTGCTCGACTTCGGCCTTGGAGGCCGTGCCGCCCACATGCTGCTCGGCTGCGGTGACGGCCTGGCTCAGGCTGATTTTGGCGTTGGGGATGATGCGGGCGTCGTTGCCCGCGTCATTCGAGGCGAAAGCGCTGACCCCGGCTGCGGCCGAAGCGAGTGCCAGCGTGGCGATGAGGATGGATTGGCGAATTTTCATGATGAAGCTCCCTGAGGAAGTTGAACAAACGCCGGTTTGGCGTGAGAAGAACTTTAGGGAGCGAGTCTTAGCGCACCCATAGCGCTGGACTTATGCTTTCGCCATGCAAACAGCGCCTGTCTCCACCTCGTCAACCTCAGCGCCAAGACCCCGGCTCGGCTTGGCGCTGGGCGGCGGCGCCGCGCGCGGCATGGCACACCTGGGTGTGCTGCGGGCCTTGGCCGATGCCGGACTGCGCATCGATTTCATCGCCGGGTGCAGCATCGGCGCTCTGGTTGGCGCCATTGCCGCAGCGGGGCGCACCGACGGGCTGGAGGCCACGTTCAAGACCTTCGACTGGCGCAAGACCCTGTCGTTTTTCGACGTGGTGTTTCCTCGTTCGGGGCTGATCGACGGCGCCAAGGTCACCGAACTGGTGCGCGAGCATTTGCCGGCGACGCAGATCGAGGCGCTGTCGATCCCGTTTGCCGCGATTGCCACCGATCTGCACAGCGGCGCCGAGGTAGTGCTGCGCTCAGGCGATGTGATCGAGGCGGTGCGCGCCAGCATCGCGGTGCCGGGCGTGTTCACCCCGGTGCGCGTGGATGGGCGGGTGTTGGTGGACGGGGGCTTGAGCAACCCGGTGCCGGTCAGCGTGGTGCGTGCCATGGGGGCGGACCAGGTGATTGCGGTCGATCTCAATCATGGCGTGGTGGACGGTCGGCTCAAGCGACGGCTGCGGCCCAAACCCCGGCGCGGTGAAACTCCGGTGGAAGAACCGGCAGGCCGTTGGGTGGCCGACTATCGGCGGGTGATGGCCGATCTCAAGCAGCGCCTGCAAGCCCCGAGCGCCCCGGCCAAGGATCAGTTCGAGCGCTGGGCCGACCGCGAGGAGCCGCTGCCCAATGTGTTCGAGGTGCTGCTGGCTTCGGTGAATGTGATGGAGATGCACATCACCGAAAGCCGTCTGCGCATCGAGCCGCCCGACTTGCTCATTCGGCCGCCGCTGGGCGACATCCGCTTTCTCGAATTCGGCCGCGCCGAAGAATCGATCGAAATCGGCTACGACGCGGCGATGCAGGCGCTGCGCGGCTGGAACCCGTAACTGCCCTCAGCCGGTATTGCGCAGCCCCGCGGCGATGCCGTTGATGCTCAGGTGAATGCCGCGCTTGGTGCGCTCGTCGGTCTGCCCTTCGCGGAAGCGGTGCAGGAGTTCGATCTGCAGGTGATTGAGCGGGTCGATGTACGGAAAGCGGGCGCGGATCGAACGCTTGAGCGTGGGGTTGTCGGCCAGGCGCTCGGTGTTGCCGGTGATCGCGGTGAGCATATCGGTGGTGAGATGCCATTCGCGCTGCAGCGCCTTGAGCACTTTCTGGCGCGTCTTGGAGTCGGCCACCAGTTCGGCATAACGCTGCGCCACGCGCAGATCGGTCTTGGCCAGCACCATGTCGATGTTCGACAGCAGGGTGGCGAAGAAGGGCCACTGCTTGGCCATGCGCTGCAGCAGCTTGAGGCCGTCCGGGTTGGCGTCGAGGAAGGCCTGCACCCCGCTGCCGAAGCCATACCAGCCGGGCAGCGCCACACGGCACTGGCCCCACGAGAAGCCCCAGGGAATGGCGCGCAGGTCGGCAATGGCGCGGGTGGCCTTGCGCGAGGACGGACGGCTGCCGATATTGAGCTCGGCGATCTCGGAAATAGGCGTGGCGCTATAGAAGTAATCGGTGAATTCCGGGGTTTCGTACACCAGCTTGCGGTAGGCCGCCATGGAGGCTTCGGACAGGGCGGCAGCCGCGTCGAGAAAGCGCGCCGGGGGCTTGCTCGCGGTCTTGGTCTGCGGCAGCAGCGTGGCCTGCAGCGTGGCGGCTACCAGGGTTTCGAGGTTGCGCAGACCGATTTCGGGATTGCCGTATTTGCTGGTGATGACCTCGCCCTGTTCGGTCAGGCGGATCTGGCCATTCACCGTGCCCGGCGGCTGGGCGAGGATGGCGTCGAAGCTCGGCCCGCCGCCGCGTCCCACCGTGCCGCCGCGGCCGTGGAACAGCCGCAGGGTGATGCCATGCTCGGCCTTGAGCTGTTCGAACTGCTCGGCCAGCGCGACCTCGGCGCAGTACAGCTCCCAGTTGGAGGTGAAGAAGCCGCCGTCCTTGTTGCTGTCGGAATAGCCCAGCATGATCTCCTGCTCGCCGCCGGAGCGCTGCACCAGCCCCGCGATGCCGGGCAGGGCATAGAAGTCGCGCATGATGGCCGGGGCGTTGCGCAGGTCTTCGATGGTTTCGAACAGCGGCGCCACCAGCAGCTCGGCGTAGCTGTCGTGGCTGCCCAGGGTGCCGTGGAACAGCCCCGCTTCCTTTTGCAGCAACAGCAGTTCAAGCAAGTCGCTGACGGTCTCGGAGTGCGAGATGATGTATTGCCGGATGGCGCGCGGGCCGAAGTCTCGCCGGGCGCTGTAGGCTCGGTCGAACACGGCCAGCTCGCTGCGCGCCCAGTCGGAATAGACGTGGTGCGGCAGACGCAGCGGACGCGGGTCGTTGAGGCAGCGGATGAGCAGCGCCTGCTTGGCGGCTTCGTCCAGATGGCTGTAGTCGGGGCACAGACCCGCGGCGGCGAGCAGTTCGCGCAGCACGGCCTCGTGCTGATCCGAGCTTTGCCGCAGGTCGATGGTGGCCAGGCGAAAGCCGAACACCCCGGCGGCGCGGATCAGCGGGTCGAGCCGCGTCTGTGCCAGCGGCCCGGCATGATGCCGGTGCAGCGAGTCGTGGATGATGCGCAGATCAGCGATGAACTCGTCGGCATTGGCATAAGGCTCGGCGCTGCCCACTTCGGGCAGCAGGGCCTGCACCCCGGCGAGCTTGCGCAGGTTGGCGGCCAGCCGGGCGTACATGCCGATGAGCGCACGCCGGTAGGGCTCGTCGCTGCGGTGTTCCGACAGATCGGGCGACTGTTCGGCCAGGGCCATCAGTTCCGGGCTGGCGCTGGCCAGCAGCGCCGAGATCGACAGCTCGCCGCCGATGGCGTGCACTTCGGCCATGTAGAACTCTATGGCGGTGCGCGACTGCATGCGCAAGGCGTAGCTCAGGGTGTCGGCGGTGACGAAGGGGTTGCCGTCGCGGTCGCCGCCGATCCAGTGGCCCATGCGGAAAAAGGCCGGCAGATCGGTCTTGGCAAGGTCTTGCCCGCCTGCGGGAAAGAGCGCCTCGATGTCGCGTTCCAGGTTGCGATACAGGCGCGGGAATTGCGAAAAAAACGTGGCGCCATAAAACGACAGCGCGTTCTTGATTTCGTCCGACACTTTCAGCTTGACGTAGCGCAGCAGCCGCGTCTGCCAGAGCTGCACCACGCGGGCGCGCATGGCGTCTTCGATGTCGGCGCGTTTTTGCGGCAGACGGGTCGCGTCGCGTTCGACCAGCAGTCGCGCCAGCGCCCGTTCGGCGTCGAGCACGCTCTTGCGCTGCACCTCGGTGGGGTGGGCGGTGAGCACCGGGGAAATGAGCGCCTGATCGAAAAACTGCAGGAGTTGTTGCCGATCCACGCCGGAGTCCTTGAGCGTCTCCAAGGCGGCGCGCACGCTGTCGCGCTGCGGCGGGGCGCCACGCTCGGCATCCTGCTCGGCGCGGCGCAGCACATGGTGATCTTCAGCGATATTGGCCAGAATGGAAAAGTAGCTGAAGGCGCGTATCACGCTGACCGCCTGGTCGCGGCTGAGGCTGCTGAGCAGCTTGTCGAGGGCGCGGCGGTCCTTGGCGTCGCCGTCGCGGTGAAACTTCACCGAGAGCTGGCGCACGGTCTCGACGATGTCGAACATCTCCTGCCCCTCCTGCTCACGGATCAGGTCGCCCAGCAGACGCCCGAGCAGGCGGATGTCGTCGAACAGAGGTGCGTCGGGATCGGAGGCGTTGCGTGCGGCTGAGGGGCGTGTCGACATGGCGAAGAGTGGTTGATTGGGCACGAAATTGGGGCGCAGTGATGCTATCAGCGCCCAGACAAAACGAAGCAAGATACGCGCCCGCACCGACACCGGAATTGCGCTGCCGCAGGCCGATCGAACTGCAATGCCCCGATCTGTGGCCTTCCAGGCACCGAATTCAGCCACGGCGCGAACCGGCTCTTTAGAATCATTCGATGACTTCCACTTTCACTCCCCCACCGTCCCTCGTCATTGCCACCCGCGAAAGCCGTCTGGCGCTTTGGCAGGCCGAGCATGTGCGCGATTTGCTCAAGGGGCTGTATCCGCAGTGCGATGTGCGGATTTTCGGCATGACCACGCAGGGCGACCAGATTCTCGACAAATCGCTGGCCAAGATCGGCGGCAAGGGGCTGTTCGTCAAGGAACTCGAAGTGGCCATGGAGCAGGGCCATGCCGACCTCGCGGTGCATTCGCTCAAGGACGTGCCCATGGTGCTGCCGACCGGATTTGCGCTCACCGCGGTGATGGAGCGTGAAGATCCGCGAGACGCCTGGGTCAGCCCGCATTACGCCAATCTGGCCGATCTGCCCGCGGGCGCGGTGGTCGGCACCTCCAGTTTGCGGCGCGAATCGCAACTGCGCGCACGCTATCCGCATCTGAAAGTGCAGGCGCTGCGCGGCAACCTCGACACCCGGCTGCGCAAGCTCGACGAAGGGCAGTATGCCGGCATCCTGCTGGCGGCAGCGGGGCTCAAGCGGCTGGGCTTGGACGAGCGGGTACGCGCTGTCATTGAACCTGAAGACATGCTCCCGGCCGTCGGGCAGGCGGCGCTGGGCATCGAAATTCGCGCCGACCGGCCCGATCTGGCGCAGGCGCTGGCTGCGCTCAACCATCCGCCCACGGCCTTGTGCACCCATGCGGAGCGCGCGGTGTCGCGGGGGCTGGGCGGTAGTTGCACCACGCCGATGGGCGCCTATGCCACATTGGAGGGAGAGGCAATGCATCTGCGCGCCGTGTTGGGGCTGCCCGACGGCAGCCAGGCGCTGCACGCGCAGCAGCGTGGGCGCGTCACCGATCTGGCGCAGGCCGAGGCGCTGGGGCAGCAAGTGGCGCGGCAGTTGCGCGAACAGGGCGCCGACGCGCTGCTGGCGCAACTCGGTTCGCATTGAGTTTTCCCGGTTGATGGCTCCAGGCAAAGCGGGGCAACGATGCTCAACACCACGCTGATCTCCACCCGGGCGTCCTCGCAGTCTGGAGGGGCGCATGAGATTTTGGCCGCAGCCGGTGTGCAGATGCTCGACTTTCCGCTGCAACACATCGGCCCGCCGGGCGATCTGCCCCGTTTTCACGCTGCCTTGGCCGCTTTGCCACAGACCGATCTGGCCATCCCCGTCAGCCCTACGGCGGTGGCTGCGGTGTTCGCGGCGCTGCGCCAGCCCTGGCCCGCGCGTTGCGCCATCGGCGTCGTCGGCGAGGGCAGCTTGCGCGCGGTGCGCCGGGCTTTGACCGCGCAGCCTGACGACGCGCCGTGGCCGCGGCTCATCGCGCCGGGCGCGGCGCCCCCAGGGCAGGGCTTAGCCCAGCCCGCCCCCCGAGGGGGTCAAGAAAATTTGGGGCGGCCCTGCGTTTCCTTGAGAGGCGATGAGCCGGGCGGCGAGGGCGACTCCGAGGCCTTGTGGAACGCGCTTCAACTCGCTTTCGCCCCGGGGCCGGTGGCGTCTTTTCCGTGGGCCGGGCGCCATGCGCTGATCTTTCGGGGCGGGCCGGGCCGCGACCTGCTGCAACGCATGCTCGAAGCGGCGGGCGCCAAGGTCAAAGTCATCGAGGCCTACAGTCGGCTGGCGCCCGAATACAACGCGCAGACCGCGGCGTTGCTGCAGTCTGCGCTGGGTAGTGGCGGCTGGTGGCTGTTTTCCTCGACTGAGGCCGTGCATAACCTGCAGCGCTTGCTCGAACCCGCCGGGCTGGACGCCGCCGTGCTGCACCCGCAGCGAGCGCTGGCCATCCACCCGCGCATCGCCAGCGCCTTGAGCGAAGCAGGCTTCGGGCGGGTGGAACTGACCCGCGCGCCGCTTGAAGAGGTGCTGTCCACTTTGCATCGTCTGGCCGCAGCCACGAGCCTGACAGACTCCTAGAATGCCCGCATGACTGAGCCCAGCACCCTTCCCGAGGCAGAGCCTTCTCCGGCGCAAGCGCCTGCGGCTGCGCAGGTTGCTGCTTCGGCTGCAGCTTCTCCTGAGCCTGCGGCCATGCCACCATCGGCGGAACTGACGAAGTCGACGCCTGTCGGCCTGCCGGGCGCCCGCTGGGTCTGGCCGGTTCTCGTCGCCCTCGTCGTCGCTCTGGTGGCGATGGCGTGGTGGCTGAACAACCGCCTGTATGCCACCCAGGCGGAAATTGCGCAGCGCCTGCAAACCGCAACGACCGATGCCATCGAGGCCAAGACGCTGACCAAACAAGCCAGCGATTCGGTGCGCGATCTCACGACACGGCTCGCGGTGCTCGAATCGCGCCAGCAAGACTTCGCGGCGCAGCGTCAGGCGCTGGAGACGTTGTATGCAGACTTTGCCAAGACCCGCGATCAGGCCCGCCTGTCCGAAACCGGTCAGCTCATCGCCCTGGCGCAGCAGCAGGCCCAGCTGATCGGCAATGTGCAGCCGCTCATCGCCACCCTCCAAAGCGCCGATGCGCGACTGGCGCGCTCGCCCAATCCCAAGGCGCAAATCCTGCGCCGCGCGGTGCAGTCCGACCTGACGCGGCTGCGCAGCGCCGTCACGCCCGACATCGCCGCAGCCGCGCACAAACTCAACGATCTGGCCGCGCTGGTGGATAGTTTGCGGCTGGTTTCGGCGGCGGGACCGGCCCACGGCGCCAGCGCACCGGGTACCCCGCCCGTGGCCTCGGCGTCGGCCGCAGGCCCGCGCTGGGCGCCGTGGCTGGGCGACTGGTTCGAGCGCTTTCGCGCCTCGCTGGTGCAGTTGTTCGGCATCACCCGCGTGGGCTCGCGCGACGCTTTGCTGGCTTCGCCGCAGCAGGGCGAATTCCTGCGCGAGAACCTCAAACTGCGCATCCTCAATGCCCGGCTCGATCTGCTTTCGCGCAATGCGGTGGCGTATCGCAGCGATATGCGAGGCATCGATGAGGCGCTGAAAACCTATTTCGACAAGCGCCAGCCGCGCATGGTGCAGGCGCTGTCGCTCGCCCGTCAGGCCGCCCAGCTCGACCTCTCGGCCAATCCCGCAGCCAATCTGGAGTCGCTGGCCGTGCTCTCCACGCTGGATAGCGGAGCCCCCTGATGCGCTGGCTCATCTGGGTGCTGATTCTGGCCGCGGCCGCTGTGCTGCTGGCCCTGGGCACGACCCTCAATACCGGCAACGTCGCCGTGCTGCTGCCCCCCTGGCGGGTGGACGTGTCGCTCAACTTCGCGGTCTTGTTGCTGCTGCTGGCTTTCGTGGTGTTCTACCTGGTGCTGCGCGGTCTATCGCTGCTGCTGGGCATGCCGCAGGCGGCGGCAGAGTTCCGGGCGCGGCGGCGGATGCGACTGGCCGCGCAGGCCTTGCACAACGGCATGTTCGATTATTTCGGCGGCCGCTTTCGCAGGGCCGAGCGCGCGGCGCAGCGCGCGGCCGAGTTCACCGATTTCGCTCCCGCCGCGCTGATGACCGCGGCGCAGTCGGCGCAGCAACTCCAGGCCTACGACCGGCGCGACGCCTATCTGGAACAGCTGCCGCAACCCGCCCGCGATGCCGGTGCGCTGCTGAAGGCGCAGTGGCAACTCGACGCCAAGCAGCCGCGCGAAGCGCTGGCCCAGTTGCGCGCGCTGCCCGCCGGGGTGCAGCGGCGCACCCACGCGCTGCGCATCGAGCTGCAGGCCGCGCGCAAGGTGGGCGATCACGCTGCCGTGCTGCGGCTGGCGCGCACTCTGCTCAAACATGGCGCGCTGCATCCCGCAGCCGCGCAGGCCATGCTGCATACCGCAGCCACCGGGCTGTTGCGACAGGCAGGCGACGACCCGCAGGCCCTGCGCACGACCTGGCACCGGCTGACCGCGCAGGAGCGCACCGACCCCACCCTCGTGATTGCGGTCGCCCGGGGCTTCGCCGCGGCCGGTGAAGTCGGCGAAGCGCGGCAACTGCTGATCGACGCGCTCAACCGCGCGCAGGCCGAGCCGGGTCTGTTCATGCCCAGCCTGCGCGCCATGCTGACGGGCATTGACGCCGGTTTTGTCGCCCAGACCGAGCAGTGGCTGGGCCGCTGGCCGCAAGAGGCGCAGGCGTATTTCACCGCGGGCGCGGCTTGTGCCGAAATGCAGCTCTGGGGCAAGGCGCAGCAGCATCTGCAAAAGGCCATCCAGTCTTGCAGTGATGACGAAAGGCGTTTGCGCGGGCAGATTCATGCCGCGCTGGCGCAACTGCTCGAAGGCATCGAGCGCGAAGACCAGGCACAGCGCCATTGGCGCGAGGCGGCGATGGATCTCTCCGCCCTCGATCTGCCGGGCAAGGCCGGCCTGAACTGAGGCGGCCCAAGCTGCCCGCAAACCGCCTGCCCGCCGCTGATTTCCGCTGACACTTTCAGGAGACTTCCATGTCCTACCTCACCATCGACCAGGTGATCGGCAACACCCCGCTGGTGCAGTTGCAGCGCATCCCCGGCGCCGACAATGCGCGGCGCGGCAACCTGATCCTGGGCAAGCTCGAAGGCAACAACCCGGCCGGATCGGTGAAAGACCGGGCGGCGATTTCCATGATTCGCCACGCGCAGGAGCGCGGCGCCATCAAACCCGGCGACACGTTGATCGAGGCCACCTCGGGCAATACCGGCATCGCCCTGGCGATGGCCGCCGCCATTTTGGGTTATCGCATGGTGCTCATCATGCCCGAAGACCTCAGTATCGAGCGCGCCCAGACCATGAAAGCCTTCGGCGCCGAGTTGCTGCTCACCCCCAAGAGCGGCGGCATGGAATACGCCCGCGATCTGGCCGAGCAGATGCAGCGCGATGGCAAGGGTCTGATGCTCGATCAGTTCGCCAATGCCGACAATCCGCGGGCGCATTTCGAGACCACCGGCCCCGAGATCTGGCGTGACACAAAAGGGCGCATCACCCACTTCGTCAGCGCCATGGGCACGACCGGCACCATTACCGGGGTGTCGCACTTTCTCAAGGAGCAGAACCCGTCGGTGCAGATCATCGGCGCGCAGCCGGAGGAAGGTTCGCGCATTCCCGGCATCCGTAAATGGCCGCAGGAATACCTGCCCAAGATCTACGAACCGCAGCGGGTGGATCGGCTGGAGTACGTCAGCCAGGCCGCGGCAGAGAACATGGCGCGCAAGCTCGCCCGCGAGGAGGGGCTGTTCTGCGGCATCAGCGCGGCCGGCGCCTGCGAAGTGGCTCTGCGCATTGCCCGCGAAGTGGAAAACGCCACCATCGTGTTCATCGTCTGCGATCGCGGCGACCGCTATCTGAGCACCGGGGTGTTTCCGGCTTGACGATCAGCTTTGAGGTGCGGCGTGGCTCGCCGCGCTGATCGGGCTTGGGGGAACCTGTGCGATGCCCTGATCGGGCACGCTGTAGGCCCCGGGTGCGAAGACATGGCTGTAGCCCATGTAAAAGCCGACGGACAAGCAGACAATGAGCAGAATTCCAAGTCCGGTCAGATAGATTTTGGTTCCCATGATGCGTCAGAAAGAAGAGAAGTCTGGCGGGTCCATGCGGACATTCGCACAGACTGATTTTGTTTTGAACATTAGCCAGCCAATCGCCGCAGGCAAGCCGGGTTCACCAAACGTCACAAGCCATACGTCCTGACAGGACGGCGTACCTTTCGTAAGCCTCTCACGCCCTCTTATGCCATCTTCTCTCACACCCCCTTCGCAGAACGCTTCGCTCCATCAGGGCATCACCCTGGCGCTCGTCGCCGCCTTGTTGTTCGGCGCGAGCACGCCGCTGGCCAAGCTGCTGCTGGCCGACACCAGCCCGTGGTTGCTGGCGGCCTTGCTGTATCTGGGCTCGGGGATCGGCCTGGCCGCCTGGCGGGCACTGCGTGCCGTGCGCAGCGGCGAAGCGGCGACGTCTCATTTGCAAGCCGGTGAGTGGCCCTGGCTGGCCGCCGCGATTTTCAGCGGCGGTGTGGGCGCGCCGGTGCTGCTGATGTTCGGCCTCTCGCGCATGCCGGCCGCGGGGGCTTCGCTGCTGCTCAATCTGGAGAGCGTGCTGACGGCCTTGTTGGCCTGGTTTGTGTTCCGCGAAAACTTCGATCGCCGCATCGCCTTGGGCATGGGGGCCATTGTTCTGGGTAGTGTGGTGCTGAACTGGCCCGGCCAGGGGATGAGGCTGGACTGGAGCAGTCTGTGGCCGGGGCTGGCGGTGATCGGCGCCTGCCTGGGCTGGGCGCTCGACAACAACTTCACGCGCAAAGTCGCCTTGGCCGATGCCAGTTTTGTCGCCATGAGCAAGGGGCTCATCGCCGGGGCGGTCAACCTGCTTCTGGCGATGCTGGTCGGGGCGCAATGGCCGACTTGGCCTATCGTGCTGGCGGCAGGCGCGCTCGGCTTTGCCAGCTACGGCGTCAGCCTGGTGCTGTTCGTGCTGGCGCTGCGGCATCTGGGTACGGCGCGCACAAGCGCGTATTTCGCCGTGGCGCCGTTTTTCGGCGCCGCGCTGGCCGTGCTCTTGCTCGGCGAAGCCCTCACGCCGGGACTGGTGCTGGCGGGTGGGCTGATGGCGCTGGGCGTCTGGCTGCACGTCAGCGAACGCCATGCGCATGCGCACGACCACGAGGCGATGCACCATAGTCACCGCCATGTCCACGGCGGCCCGAAAGACGACGGCCATCACGATCATGTGCATGAGCCGCCGGTGCCGATAGGCACGCAGCACAGCCACCCGCATGACCATGCGCCGCTGCGGCATACGCACGCGCACTTTCCCGACGCGCACCATCGACATCGCCACGGGTGATGCGCCTGCGGCGCGATTGCTTCGTGCTTTGATAAATCGCTAAACTCAGCCTCTTTTGCTGCGCAGCGAGGTCGCTCGGCAAAGCGCACGGCAAAGCGAGCGTCAGGTCATCCCGGGCCTGCGCAACGCAACTCTCCGGGATGTCTTGGCTGGGCGATACATCATGGCGTTTGCGGAGCAAGGCGGCCTACCTGTCAAGTCCCGGCTGGTTGTAAACCCGCTTCACGAACAAATCCGGTTTTTTGGCCTGCCATTTTTTGAGCGCCTGGACGGGTGAGAGGTGAT
>NZ_NCKP01000052.1:0-25796 GCF_002282795.1 Thiomonas sp. 13-64-67 | reverse complement strand
TGCCCCATGCCACTGACAGACCCAGTCGCGCAGGGGCAGCAGCAGGCCGTGGAAAAAATGCCCCGCGCCCGGAAACACGACCACGGGCAACTGCTGCGGCCGTGCCCAGTCGAGCACGCCGGACAGCGGCACCACATCGTCTTGCTCACCATGCAGCACCAACACGCGCTGTGCGAGCGGTGGAGCGTTGGTCGGCTTGATCTGCGGCACGTCGAAACGGGTGACGGCCGTGCCCACCAAAGTGAGATGCTGCAAGGTGGCGCCCCGCTGCTGCAAGGCCAGCGCACAACGCGCGGCGACGGCGGCGCCAAAGGAAAATCCGGCCAGCGCCAAGGGCAGCGCCTCGCGCTCAAGCCCGGCTTGCTGCGCGACCTGAGGAATGAAGTCGTCGAACACGGCCAGCAGATCGGCGGTCTCGCCCACGCCATTATCAAACGCTCCGGCCGTGGCGCCCACGCCGCGAAAGTTGGGCCGTACCGCCAAGAAACCGAGTTGCAGCCAGGCGCGGGCCAAGGTCTGCGCCACCTTGTTGTCGAGCGTGCCGCCGAACAGTGGATGAGGGTGCGCCACCAGCGCCAGCCCGCGGGGTGGCCCCTCGGGCGCATCGACCGCCACTTCGATCGCCCCCGCCGGGCCCTTCACCAGCAGCTTGCGGGTCTGCGCGTTCATTTGCATCGGCCCGGATTACTGATCCGCGTCGGGCGCGTCAGGGAGATCCGGCAGACGCAGACGCTCCACCACCTCGCCACGCAGCAGATGGCTTTGCACGATGTCATCGATATCGCTCTGATCGACATAGGTGTACCAGACGCCCTCGGGATAGACCACGCAGACTGGCCCCTCCTCGCAGCGATCGAGGCACCCCGCCCGGTTGACGCGCACCTTGCCCGCACCCGCCAGCCCCAGCGTCTTGACGGCTGATTTGCAGTGCTCGAACGCAGCCTCCGCCCCGCTGGCGGCGCAGCACGGCCGTGCGGCGCTGGCGTCGCGCTGGTTCAGACAGAAAAAAATGTGGTGTTTGTAATAGTTCATGATTAACCCAGATTGTCGTGGCGAACGGGCCGCAACGCTCGCGCCATCAAATAGATCAGAGCGGCGAACGGCCATAACCAACTCAGCCACTGCGGCAAACCATACAGCCGGATGAACAGACCTTGGCTCCAGGCCTGCAGATTCAGCGCGTAATACGGCCCCGGCCCCGACCCATTGATCCACCCCAGCGCCAACGCCAGACTGAGCGCGCCGACCGCAGCGCCCCATCGCGGCGGCAGATACGACAGCGGCAAGCCGATCATCAGCCCCAGCGCCACACTGCGCAGGGTGGGCACGGTCGCCCAGGCCAAGGCGTGTTCTGGGCCGAAACTCAAGGCGGCCGACAGGCTGACGGCCAGCAGGCCGGCGAAGGTCAGTGCCAGCGCCAGCCGCAGCCGGGGCGCGCCTGGCCGCAACAGCGCTGCAAGCAGCAAAAGCGAACCGGCGAGCATGGCCGCGGTGATGCTGCTCTGGCGCAGCCCGCTCATCGGCGCGAAATCCGGCAATCGCAGGCCGCTGTTGACAAACCACGCCGACAGAATGCGCCAGGTATCGGTATCGAGCGCAGGCTGCAACAGGGTCGGCCCGATCTGCCCGGTGCCGAACAGCACGGCGGCGGGCCAAAGCAGCGCCAGCGGCCATAGCGCCAACAGCAGCAAGCCATAGCCCACATGAGGCGCAAACCAGCGTTCCCGCCACAGCCGCAGCAGCGCCGCGAGCCGCAGCCGCGGCAGCAGCCAAGCACAGATCGCGGCGCCCAGCAGACCGCCGAGCGAATTGGTCAGCCAATCGAGGTTGGACGACACGCGCATGGGCAGAAAAGCCTGCGAAGCTTCCATGCCGAAAGACACGCTGCTGGCCAACGCGCTGGCCGCCAGCCACGATGCCCAGCGCGGCCAGCGTGCCGGCAGATTGCGGGCGATGAGATAGCCCAGCGGCAGATAGCCGCCGACATTGATCAGCAAGTCGCTGAAGGTGATGTAGCGCGGCAGCGGCGCGAGCACGAAATCAAACGGCATCAGCCCCTGCCAGCGCCATCCCGAAAAGGGATAGAGGCTGGCATAGACGATCAGCAGCACATAGCCCGCCAGCGCATAACGCATGAAGCGGGAAACCGGGCGCGCACTGTGCGCAGGGCGATGCGGCGAAGGCATGAGACAACATGAACGCCAGCAAGCGGCGCGCCCGTAAAACCGTCAGAACGGCTTGATGACCACCAGCGGAATGATGATGAACAGAATGATGGTGGGAATTTCGTTGAACCAGCGATACCACTTGTGGCTGCGGGTATTGGTTCCCTGCTCGAACTGGCGCAAGATGCGCTTGCACCAGAACATATAGATCACCAGCAGCACGACCAGGGTGACCTTGGTGTGAATCCAGCCGTTGCCCGGGCCGTGCAGGCCGATGCCGTAATACAGCCACAGCACCAGGCCGAGAATGATGGCCGGCCACATCAGGATGTGGGTGAAGCGGTAGAGTTTGCGGCCCATCATCAGCAGACGCTCGCGCTCGGCGGTGCTGTCAGCGGGCACCATGGCGAGGTTGACGAAAATGCGCGGCAGGTAGAACAGACCGGCGTACCACGCGATCACAAAAATGATGTGCCAGGTCAGCACCCACTGAAAAGCCATCTTGAACTCCCTTTCGCAGACAGAGTCGCAGTGTAAAAGAGCCTTGGCGCAAGCTTGTTGCCAGGGGACAAACGAATATTGCGGGCAAAAAAATCCCCGGCAGTGCTGGCCAGGGATTCAAGCCTTGAAACAAGGCCCCGCTCAGGGAGGAGAAGCGGGGGACGGCACATCTTGCAACGCACCATCCAGTTGAAAAAGATAGCATTCATCGCATCAAGTTCCACTCCATGACAAACCAAAGATGAAAAACTTTGTGAACCTGCCCGGATTTCCCGGCACCCGCATGCGGCGGCTGCGCCGCGACGACTTCAGCCGCCGTCTGGTACGCGAGCACCGACTGGCAGCGGACGATCTGATCTACCCGGTGTTCATCCTCGATGGCGAGAACCAGCGCCAGAGCGTGGCGTCGATGCCCGGCGTGGAGCGTTTGAGTGTCGATCTGCTGCTGCCGGTGGCCGAGGAATGCGTGAAACTGGGCATTCCGGTGCTGGCGCTGTTCCCGGTGATCGATCCCAAGCTCAAGACGCCTGACGGCATCGAGGCCGCCAACCCCGACGGACTGGTGCCCCGAGCGGTGCGCGCGCTCAAAGCGGCGTTTCCACAGCTCGGTGTGCTCACCGATGTGGCGCTCGACCCCTACACCTCGCACGGCCAGGACGGTCTGCTCGACGACACCGGCTACATCATGAACGAGCCCACCGTGGCCATGCTGGTGAAGCAGGCGCTGGCGCAGGCCGCCGCCGGAGTGGACATCGTCGCCCCAAGCGACATGATGGACGGCCGCATCGGCGCGATCCGCCAGGCGCTGGAGGCCGACAGCCATATTCACACCCGAATCATGGCCTACAGCGCCAAGTACGCCAGCGCGTTCTACGGCCCTTTCCGCGACGCCGTGGGCTCGGCGTCCAACCTCGGCAAGGCCGACAAAAAGGTCTATCAGATGGACCCGGGCAACTCCGACGAAGCCCTGCGCGAAGTGGCGCTCGACATCGCCGAAGGCGCCGACATGGTGATGGTCAAGCCGGGCATGCCGTATCTCGACATCGTGCGCCGGGTGAAGGACGAATTTCACATGCCGACCTTCGCTTATCAGGTCAGCGGCGAATACGCCATGCTCAAGGCAGCCGCGCAAAATGGCTGGCTCGACCATGACGCGGTGATGATGGAAAGCCTGCTGGCATTCAAACGCGCGGGGGCCGACGGCATCCTCACCTATTTCGCCGTCGAGGCGGCGCGCAAGCTGCGGCAAGGCTGAGCGCCCGGAGCCGCGCCATGAAAGTCCGAATCTGGGATCTGCCGCTGCGCCTGTTTCACTGGGCGCTGGCTGCCTGCGTGACCGTTTCCATCGTCACCGGGCTGATCGGCGGCAACGCCATGCAGTACCACTACTGGAGCGGCTACACCCTGATTGCGCTGCTGGTTTTCCGGCTGGTGTGGGGCGTGGTGGGCAGCCGTCACGCGCGGTTCTGGAACTTCGTGCACGGCCCCGGCGCCATTTGGCGCTATGTGCGCGGCGACGATCCGCGGCCCGAACATCTGCGCGTCGGCCACAACCCGCTGGGCAGTCTGTCGGTGCTGGCGCTGCTCACCGTAGTCGCGCTGCAGGTCATCAGCGGGCTGTTTGCGAACGACGAAATTTTCAACCAAGGCCCGCTGGCCAATTATGTGAGCGACCGCACCAGCGCGATTTTCACCTTCTATCACACCACCATCGGCCAGCCGCTGATCTACGCCCTCGTCGGCCTGCACCTCGCGGCCATTGCCTATTACGCCATTTTCAAACGCGAAAACCTGGTGCGCCCCATGCTCACCGGCGATATCGACACCGTGGCCGGCGTGACGCCCGCGCGCGACACCTGGCGGCTGCGACTGCTGGCCTTGCTCATCGTGGCGGCCGGTGGCGTGCTGGCGTGGTGGATTTCTACCCTGGGCAGCGTAGGCGGCTATTGAAGTCATCGATTGAGCGGCCAGCGCCCGATGACGTCGTAACGCCCGGTGCCCAGCACGGAGTGCACCAGCGCGAAGCCTCGAACCGTCCAGTGCAGCGGCGGGAAAGTGATCGGCGGCTGCGTCGCCTGCGCGCGCCGCGCCAGCGTGACATGCGGCGCGAAGGCGCGAGCGTCGAACGGCAGACCGCGCTGGCCGACCTGCTCCGCCAGCGCGGCGCGCAACGACAGCAATTCCGCCGGGGGCTGCGACGGCGCGAGGTGCGCGATGCCGCCGTGGCGCCACACCGCGGCCCGGTCGAGCGTGAGCGCGAAATCGGCCCAGTTGCGCGCAACCCGTTCGCCCACCTCCAGCAGCGTCGTCACCCGGTCTGCGGGCACCCCCTCCATGAACAACACGGTGAGATGCAGTTTGGCCGCAGCCGCCGGTCGCGCGGGCGGCGCCCAATGCCAAAGCGTCTGATGCTCGGCGATATGTCGGCGCAACGCCTGCCCCGGCCAGAGCGCGAAAAACAGCCGCAGCGCAACGGTTGGCTCAGGCGGGGGTTCGAGCGGCGTGTCAAACATGGGGCTTGACCTGTCTGAATGGGGGAATAGCGGCTTGCGCTAAGGTTCGTCTCGTCATGCTACTCAACCTCCTGCCATGCCAAGCCGCCACGCTCCTACCCCGCCGTCTTCGTCTCCAGATGCCAACCGCAGGCGTCTGAACCTCGCCCTCGGCCTGGCCGCGGGCGGGCCGCTCTGGCTCGGGAGTCTGGCGGCGCAGGCCGCCGCCTTGCCGCCGCTGCCGCGCTACACCCAGCCGGTCGAAGCCCATTCGCCACTGGTCGGCCGCATTCTGCAAAGCGGTCAGCAATTCATCGCCCCGCAACAACTGGTCAGTGACTGCGGACGGGCCGCTCTCTGCATGCTGGGCGAGCAGCACGATCACCCCGATCATCACGCGGTGCAGGCCTGGATCATTACCGCCCTGGCCCAGCGCGGCGATTTGGCCGCCGTCGCGCTGGAAATGGCGGACGCCGGGCAGCGTTTCGACGGCCCGCGCGACGCGCCTGAAGTCGTGGTGCGCGAGCGACTGCAATGGAACGAAGACGGTTGGCCGTGGAAGCTGTACGCCGCGCCGGTGATGGCCGCGGTGCGCGCCGGGGTGCCGGTGGTCGGCGTCAACCTGCCGCAAGCCGCAATGCGCCCCGCCATGCAGCAGGCCCATTGGGACGCCAGCGTGCCGCCTGCGGTGCGCCAGCGCATTCTCGACGACGTGGCCGAAAGCCATTGCGGCCTACTGCCCGCCTCGCAACTTCCGGCGATGGCGCGCATCCAGTTCGCCCGCGACGACAGCATGGCCGCGCACAGCCTGGCGCTGGCGCGGCCGGGCAAGACTGTGGTGCTGCTCACCGGCAGCTTCCACGCCAACCGGACCCTCGGCATCGCGCTGCATCTGGCAGCGCATGCGGCGCAGACCCCGCCGGGGGTGGCGCAGCCGCTTGCAGTGTTCAGCCTGCTGCTGCAAGGCCTGGCGCCCGATACGCAGGCCGAGCTCCCAGCGGGCTATGACGCGGTGTGGTTCACCCCCGGCACCCCGCCGATCGACCACTGCGCCGAACTGCGACGAATGATGCAGGGCGAGAAGCCATCGGGCCAGCCAAAACCCTAAAACGTCTTGTGGCGCAGCGTTTGCCGCCGGGTCAGGCCCGCCGCTGCACCGCCTGCAGGATGCCTTGCAACAAGGCCACCGGGCTGGGCGGACAGCCGGGCACGGTGACGTCCACCGGCAGCACCTCGGCCACCCGGCCGCAGACCGCGTAGCCCTGACTGTGCACGCCGCAACCCGCTGCGCAATCACCTGCGGCGACCACCAGCCGGGGCTCGGGCATGGCGTCATAGGTGCGGCGCAGCGCCAGCTCCATATGGCGCGACACCGGGCCGGTGACGAGCAGCAGGTCGGCGTGGCGCGGGCTGGCGACGAAATGCACCCCCAGACCTTCGAGGTTGTAGTAGGGATTGGACAGGGCGTTGATCTCCAGTTCGCAGCCGTTACACGAACCGGCATCGACCACGCGGATGGCCAGCGCCCGCCCGATCAGATGCAACAGATCAGCCGAAATGCGCTGCACTTCGGCGTCGGGCGGCACTGGCAAGGACGAGATTTTCGGAGCCTCGCTGATGCGGCCCACGCGGGCGATTTGTCGCAGGGTCTTCCACATGGCGGCCTCAGAGATCGTGTCCGGAATAGGACAGATTGAAGGATTTGTTGATCAGCGGAAAGTCGGGGACGATATCGCCGATCACCGCCCATTCGATGGCCGGCCAGTTCTGCCACGACGGATCGTGCGGGTGGCAGCGGGCGATGCGTCCCTGCGAGTCGGCCTCCAGCGCGATGCATTGCGGCCCGCGCCAGCCCTCCACCAGGCCCAGCGCCAAACCGGGGGCCACGGTTTGCGGCCAATCTGCCCGCACGCTGCCGCCGGGCAGACTGGCCAGCAGGTCGCCGCACAGCCGCAGGCTGGTGAACACTTCGGCAAATCGCACCGCCACGCGCGCGCCGACGTCGCCCTCCTGCGCCTGCGCCACCTCCACGCCCAGCGCGGCGTAGGGCGCAAAGCCCGCAGCGGTGCGCAAATCCAGCGCCTGCCCGCTGGCGCGCCCGGCCAAGCCGATCATGCCCAGCCGCGCCGCCAGCTCGGGCAAGACCCGGCCCGTGGTCTTGAAGCGGTCTTGCAGACCTTCGTGCTGATCCAGGATGTCCTTGAGCCGCCGCACTTCCCCGCCGAGCAACACCCCCTGGTTGTGCAGCATGGCCACGACGTCGGCGTCCAGATCGAGACCCACGCCGCCGGGCTGCACCGCGTCCATCGGATAGCGTGCGCCGAACGCCCGCACGTTGAGGCGCAACACGTCTTCCTTCAAACGACCGAACTGCGCCAGCGCAAAGCCGAAGCCGCCGTCGTTGGCAATGGCGCCGATGTCGCCCAGATGATTGGCCAGGCGCTCGCGTTCAAGCAGCAACGCGCGCAGATGAAGCGCGCGCGGCGGCGGCTGCACCCCGGCCAGCGTCTCGCAGGCCATGCAATACGCCCAGGCATTGGCCACGGCGCTGTCGCCGCTCAGCCGCGCAGCCAGGCGCACGCCATCGTGCAGGGTCATGCCTTCGAAGCGCTTTTCCACTCCCTTGTGGGTGAAACCAAAGCGTTCCTCCAGCCGCAGGATTTTTTCGCCGACGATGGAAAAGCGCCACTGCCCCGGCTCGATCACCCCAGCGTGCACCGGCCCGACCGCCACTTCGTGCACGCCGTCGCCATCGACCGGGACGAAGGCGTAGTGTTCGGCCTGCGGCTGGCCGCAGGGCGTCGGCGGCAGGGCGGCATCGTGCCGCAGTGGATAGACGTCGGCGCCCCAGGCGGTGTGACGCAGCCAGGGACGCGGGTCCATGCCCTGCGCCTGCACCCCCAGCAGGTCGCGCAGGGCGCGCTGCAGGCGGTCGGCCACGGGAAATTCGGCGTGCAGCCCAGGGTAATGCGTCACCCCCGAAGCCAGATCGAGCTGCAGCAGCGACAAACCCTGCTCCTCCAGCCAGCAGGCATACAGCGACATGCCGCCAGACGACGCATCGCGCGCGTCCTTGCCCCACAGGGTGAGCAGCCGAGCGCCGCGCGCGGCGGCAGCCTGAATCTGGGCGGACCAGCCCAGCGCATCCACGCGGTGGTGTTCGACGGGAAGAATGGCGCAGCGAGCTTGCATGGCTCAACCCCCGATCATCGCCGCTGCGGTGTGCCACCAGGACACCAGGAACTGCGGCATCCACAGCCCGAGCAGCAACACCAGCGCCAGATGCACAAACACCGGCACCATATTGGGCGCATGCGAGAGTTCACGCAGGTTGCTGCGGCCAAACACCATGCCCTGCCCACGCAAAAACAAGGCGCCGAAGGCCACGCCCAGCCCGAGCAGCAAAATGGGCGTGGCCCAGGGCTGCTGCTGCATCGCCGTGGTGAGAATGAGAAATTCACTGGCGAACACGGAAAACGGCGGCATGCCCGCGATCGCCAGCACACCGATCATCAAACCCCAGCCCAGCGCGGGCGACTGCTCGCGCAGCCCTTGAATGTCGTCGATGCGCTGGCTGTGCGCTTTTTGCGACGCGTGGCCGGTGGTGTAGAAAATGGCGCTCTTAGTCAGCGCGTGGCCGGTCATGTGCAGCAGCGCAGCGAAGTTGGCCAGCGGCCCGCCCATGCCGAAAGCAAAAGTGATGATGCCCATGTGTTCGATGGATGAGTAGGCGAACATGCGCTTGACGTCTTTTTGCCGCCACAGCAAAAACGCGCCGACCAGCACCGAGAACAAGCCGAAAGCCATGAGCATCTGCCCCGGCCATGCGGCGTGCAAGCTGCCCTCGACCAGCACCTTGCTACGCATGACCGCATACAGCGCCACATTGAGCAACAAGCCCGACAGCACCGCCGACACCGGCGTGGGCCCCTCGGCGTGCGCATCGGGCAGCCAGCTATGCAAGGGAGCTAAGCCGACCTTGGTGCCGTAGCCCACCAGCAAAAAGACGAAGGCGATGCCGATGATGCCCGGCTCCAGCCGGCCTTTGACCGCATCGAGCTGCGTCCACAGCAACGCGTTCATGCCCGCGTGGCCCAGCACCCGCTCCGCCGCGAAATACAGCAGCACGGTGCCGAACAGCGCCAGCGCGATGCCTACGCCACACAGGATGAAGTATTTCCACGCCGCCTCCAGGCTGGCCTTGGTGCGGTAGAGCGAAACCAGCAGCACGGTGGTCAGCGTGGCCGCCTCCATCGCCACCCAGAGCAGGCCGAGATTGTTGGTGGTCAGCGCCAGCAGCATGGTGAACATGAAGGCCTGGTACATGCTGTGATAAAGCCGCAGCCGCGCTGCGGTCAGCCGCCCGCGGTCTTGCTCGATGCGCATATAGGGCCGGGAAAACGCCGCCGTGGTCATGCCGACAAAGGCAGTGAGCGTCACCAGAAACACATTGAACGGATCGATGAAAAACTGCTCGGCAAACACCAGCATCGGCCCCTGAAAAATAACCCGCGCCGTCAACACGCAGGCGGCGACGAAGGTGGCGGCGCTGAAGGCCAGATTGATCCAGGGCGCGAAGCCGCGCTGGCCGACGAGGGCCAGCACCGCAGCGCCGAGCAGGGGGATCGCGAGGACGATGAGCAGTTCCATTCAGTCCTCTTTGAGTGATTCCATGTTTTGCAGATCCAGGCTGTCGAACTGTTCCCGAATCTGGAAAAAGAAAATTCCCAGGATGAACACGCCGACCAGCACGTCCAGCCCGATGCCCAGTTCCACCACCATGGGCATGCCCTGCGTGGCACTAGTGGCCGCGAACAGCAGGCCGTTTTCCATGGCCAGAAAACCCACCACTTGCGCCACGGCCTTGCGCCGCACGATCATCATCAGGAAAGCCAGCAGCACCAGCGCCAGCGCGATGCCCAGGGTGCCGCGCATGGCCTCGCCAGCGAAGCGGGAAATGGGCTGCGCCAGAACAAAAGAAAAAATCACCAGCACGATGCCGATGAGCTGCAGGGTGGGAATGTTCACCAGGGTTTCGGTATCCCATTCGGCGTGCAGGCGGCGGATCAGCTTGTGCAGCACCAACGGCAGCACGATGACTTTGAGCAGCAGGGTGAGCGCGGCAGACTGATAGAGCTCGGCATCGCCCGTCGAGTAGGCCACGACGACGGTGCTGGCCACGAGCAAAGCACCCTGCGCCGCAAACAGATTGACCAGATTGACCACTCGGCGCTGCGCCAGCATGGCGAAAGACAGCAGCAACAGCAAGGCGGCGATCAGGTGGATGAGCTGGGTGCTCAGCGGCAGAGCGGGCAGACCGGAAACGGACAACGCCGCGGCCGAAGCCGCAGACGAAGCCGCTGACGACGCGGCCGAGAAGGCCGCGGCTGCGGAGGCGGAAACGAGCGGAGCGAGAACGGTCATGGCATCAGGCTCAATGCGAAAGCATCAGCCGCACCAGCAGGCCGAGCACGGCGAGCAAAAATGCGGTGCCGAGAAATTCGGGATCGCGGAAGATGCGCAGCTTGGCGCTGAGGGTTTCGATCAGCGCGATGCCGAAACCGGCGGCCGCCAGCTTGAGCAGCAGCGGCGGCAGCGCGGCCAGCAGCCACATCACGCCGTCGGCGTGGTTCGCCATACCCCAGGGCAAAAACAGCGCAAAGCCGATGCAGACATAGTTGAACAGCTTGAGACTGCTGGCCCACTCCACCAGCGCCAGATGCCGCGCGGAATATTCGAGCACCATGGCCTCGTGGATCATGGTGAGTTCAAGGTGGGTGGTGGGGTTGTCCACCGGAATGCGCGCGTTCTCCGCCAACAGCACCATGATGAAGGCTACGGCGGCGAACGCCAGACTGGCGTGCAGCGCCAGGTGCTGCGATTGCAGGTATTCGGCAATCGTCGGCAACAGGGTGCTGCCCGAGATCAGCGACGAGGTGAACACCACCATCAGCAGCGCGGGCTCGGCGAGAAAACCCACCATCATGTCGCGCCGTGCGCCCATGCTGCCGAAGGCGGTGCCGATGTCCATGCCGGCCAGGGCGGTGAACACCCGCGCCAGCGCAAACAGTCCCACCAGCGCAATGACGTCGGCCGCTTGCGCGAACGGCAGATCGGTGGACAGCGAGGGGATGATGGCC
Source organism: Thiomonas sp. 13-64-67 (assembly GCF_002282795.1). Classification (NCBI taxonomy): domain Bacteria; kingdom Pseudomonadati; phylum Pseudomonadota; class Betaproteobacteria; order Burkholderiales; genus Thiomonas; species Thiomonas sp. 13-64-67. Next base: position 14,498 of record NZ_NCKP01000052.1, on the reverse strand, counting down.
GCAGCCACCACCATGATGCCCATCAGCAAATACGGCACGACGCGAAACAGCGCCGTGGCCTCGTGCGCCAGCACCGCGTCCTTGCGCAGCAGCTTGGCGATGCGCGCATACGGCTGCCAGATGGGCGGCGCGCTGCGGTTGGACAGCCAGGCGCGGCACTGCGTCACCCAGCCGGACAGCAGTGGCGCCAGCAACACCGAAACGGCCACGGCCAGCAATTGGGTCAACAGCGGGGTCAGCAAGGCGAAAGCGCTCATCGCAGCACCACCATCAACAGCACCAGCAGGGTGAGGAAGCTGTAGAGCAGATAGACCGAAATCCGTCCCTGCTGAATCTTCCCGACCTGCCGCGCCAACCACAGCACCGCCTGCGCCGCCGGCGTGTAAAACTGCGGCCAGAAGCGGTCTTCCACCGACACGCGGTAGCGCGGCTCGGCGTCGTCCGGGCGCGGCAGTTCCACCCGCATCAGGAAGAACGGGCTGAACACCCGGCGGATCGGCTGGCCGAAACCCTCGGCCCGGCGCGCCGCAATCCCACGGCGCGGCGCGGCGCACACGCCCCGCATAGACGCGGTGGGTCAACAAGCCCGTCAAGCCGACGACCAGCAGGCCGACAAGCAGAATCGCCACAGGGCTGTACGACGCCCGATCCGGCGACAGCGGCACCAGCCAGAACCAGTTGCCCATTTGCGAGTGACCCGCTTGCGCCAACGGCTTGCCCAGCAACATCAGGTTGACCCGGTCGATGGCCTGCAGCACCCAGGTCGGGATCAGGCCCAGCAGCACACAGCCCGCGGCCAACCACAGCAGCCCGATGCGCTCCAGCCAGCCGACATCGTGCGCTTGCTCCAGTTGCGGCTCGCGTGCGCTGCCGAGAAAAATCACGCCATAGAACTTCACCATGACATAAGCCGCCAGCGCCGCCGTCAGCACCAGCATGGCCGCACCCAGCGGGATGAGCAAATTGAAAAACGGCTCGGGGATCTGTGGCGTGAACAGAAACGACTGCAACAACAGCCACTCGGCGACAAAGCCGTTGAGCGGCGGCAGCCCGGCAATCGCCAGCGTGCCGATCAAAGCCGTCCAGCCCACCCAGGGCATGGTCCGCAACAAGCCGCCGAGTTTTCCCAGACTGCGCTGGTGGGTGGCATGGAGCACTGAGCCGGTGGTCAGGAACAGCAGGCTCTTGAAAAAGGCATGGTTGAGCAGGTGGTACAGCATGGCGGCGAGCGCCAGCGCCGCAAACACCGCCAGCCCGACCCCGTGAAACACCAGCGCCAGGCCAAGAGCGGCGAAGGCAATGCCGATATTCTCGATGGACGAATAGGCCAGAAGCCGCTTCATATCGGTCTGCACTGCGGCGAACAGCACACCGAACAAGGCGCCGAACAGCCCTAGCGCCAGCAGCGGCACGCCCCACCACCACAGCGGCGCATGCAGCAGATCGAAGCTCACCCGCAGCAGGCCGTAGAGCGCGGTCTTGAGCATCACCCCGCTCATCAAGGCCGAAACCGGCGAAGGCGCAGCCGGGTGCGCCTCGGGCAGCCAGATGTGCAAAGGAACCAGGCCAGCCTTGGCACCAAAGCCGATGACCGCCAGACCGAAGGCCACGCTGGCCCAGGCCGGACTCAAGTGCGCGTGGCGCATCGCCTCGAACGTCAGGCTGGCAATGCCTCCCTGCATCATCACCCCGAAACACAACAGCAGGGCGATGGCCCCCAGATGCGCCAGCAGCAGATACACATAACCGGCGCTGCGGATTTCCGCCATGCGGTGCTGGGAAATCACCAGGAAGTACGACGCCATGGCCATGACTTCCCACGACAGCATGAAGCTGTAGGCATCGGCCGCGAGCATCACCATGCACATCGCCGCCAGAAACACGTGGTACTGCATGCCCAGCAGCCCCGGCGCCGTGCCCTCGCCCTCGCGGAAATAGCCCGAGGCGAAGGTGGAAATGCCCACGGTGGAGGCGCCCAGCAGGAACAGGAAAAATCCCGACAGCGCGTCCAGCCGTAAATGCAGCGGCAGACCCGGCAGGCCGATGGGCAACACCAGCGATTGCGGCGCAGCGAACAGCGCCAGCAGCCCGACTGCAGCCATCACCAGACTGCCCAGCGCGCCCAGCGGAAAAATCACCCGCGCCACCCAGCGCGTGGAACGCGGCGAAATGAAACCGGCCAACCCCATGCACACCCAAGCCGCCACCACACCCAGGGCGATGGGAAGAAGATCGGGCGCGTTCATACGGGAGTTGCGTGAAAATGAGATTCACATAAGATGTGCGCTAAATGCTAATCTCATTTCCATAAAAATGGAACAACGTACCAGCCGCCTCACTGTCTTGATCGACCCGCAGAAGAAGGAGTTGTTCGAGCGCCTGTGCGCGCGCGAGGACCAGACGCCGTCGCAAGTGGTGCGACGCCTGATCCGCGACTACATCGAGTTCAAGCTCGGGCGGCCCTGGCAGCCGGGCGAATCCATCGACGAGGCGCTCAAGCGCTGAGCCTCTACCGATGCAAAAACGCCGCTGCAAAACCGCAACAGGCTGCGCTGCTCCGCCGCAACGATCTCCCGCATGAAATCTCAGCAAAATCGAAGCGAGTCGTTCTTTTGGTGGGAAGGCGACACGCTGGTGGTCAACATTCTGGGAAAGCCCAGCGCAGGGGTCGATGCCATCGGCAAGCCCAAGGGGCCGCAACTCAAGGTGAGTGTGACGGCAGCGCCACGCGCTGGCCGCGCGACCGATCACATGGTGCGCTTCCTTGCCAAGGAGTTCGGCGTGCCGACCTCGGCCATCGAAGTGGTGTTCGGGCGCATGAATGTCAACAAGCAGTTGCGCATCCAGGCCCCGCAAAAACTTCCCGCTGTATTCCAGCAAACCAGCCTGCTGGATTGACTCGCCCGGTTTGATGCGTCCGGCCACGCGCCGGGGTTCAGCCCGCAATGCGATTGACCAGGAGGATCAACCGCCAGCACTCTCGCCTTGCTGCTTGAACAGCCTTGACGCCGCGGCGACTTGCGTCAACGCGGGCAGCAAAGCGGCGGCAGCAGCGGCGTCCAGGTGCTGGGGGAGGCGCATAGCACTCTGCCGTATCTGCTCAAAACCCAGGCCCTTGCGTGCAAAGACGATGCTGTTGCATCCGTCTTTGTCACCCGCCACCAGCACGGAGTCGCCAAAGCTGCGCCGGATGCGGTCCAGGTGGATGGCGTAGTGGTCGTGGCTGGATTGCAGATTGACCACCATGATGCCGCCCGGGCGCAGCAGCGCGCATCCATCATCGTAAAAACGCTGGGAACACAGGCTCTGCGGCAGGCCCTCGCTGTCGTAGCCGTCGACCATCAGGATGTCGCAGGCTGACGCACTGGTGCGCACATATTGCGCGCCATCGGCCCGCACGACGCTGAACCGATCGTCGTCGGAGGGGATATGAAACTCATCGCGCAGGGCAATGACATGCGGGTTGATCTCGACCACCAGGATGCGGGTCTGCGGCAGGTGGCGATAGCAGAATTTGGTCAGCGATCCCCCGCCCAGGCCAATCATGGTGATGTTTTGCGGTTCTGCCATGAACAGCAAAAATCCCATCATCATGCGCGTGTACTCCAAGTCCAACGCATCGGGGTCTCGAAGTCGCATGCTGCTTTGCACTTCGCAAATGGAGAAGTGCAAAGCCTTGGAATGCAGGGTGTCGTAGACAAAGGGCCTGACGTGGTGTGTTGACTCTTGGGATTCGGGCATGGATGGCGGCAAGGGATGAGCCACAGACAGATGTCAGTCAGCGTTTCGTTCATGATCCTGCCCGTGACGCAGGCGGAAAACGGCAGATGCCCAACCGTTTGTATGGGCATGAAAATCACATGGTATGTGCGTTCAATACGCATGTCATGCAAGTTTCAGGGAGGATATCTCCTTGCGCCAATCGGCCCGGGAAAATTCCACAGGGTGAGCCCCGATCGGTTTGCGGGCATGAGCCAACGGCCTGATCGACCAGCGACAATGCGCAAACAGGCTGTCGGACGACCGCCGGGCGTGCTGATCGCGAGCTGAGATGGGGCTATGAAGGTGCTGTGCGGCATTCTGCGCATCGGCTTTTGCCCCATCGCGTCGTCTTCGAGCCCGCAACTCCGCCGCCACTGGCCATTCCCACAGTCCTTTTTCCGCTTCACGCCCCAAGCCCGGCAGACTTTTTATGGATTTCCTCGTTCTCCTTCTCGGCGGCGCCGTGCTCGGCCTCGCTGGCGTGTTCGTGCGTCTGGCCGACACCACCGCCAACCTCGGCCCGTTTGCCAGCGCCTTCTGGCGCATGGCCGTGGCGGCGCCGTTTTTGCTGGCCTGGGCCGCGGTGCAATGGCAACTGCAGCGCAAGGCCCGCCCGGTTTCGGCCAGCCCCGCGCCTGGGCAAAATCCGCAATGGTTCAGCAAGCGCGCGGCACCGCCCGCCCCGCTGGCGCACTGGCCGACCTGGGGACTGGCGCTGTTTGCCGCGGCCATGTTCGCGCTCGATTTGGTGTTCTTCCACCTCGCGGTGACCTGGACTGCTGTGGGCAACGCCACGCTGGAATCGAACTTCGCTCCCGTGCTCATCACCCTGGCTTTCTGGATCATCACCCGCAACGCGCCGCAGCCGGTGTTTCTCGCCGGGTTGGCCGCAGCACTGGGCGGAGCGGCCCTGATGATCGGCCCCAACTTCGGCCACAGCCGCGCGCTGCTGGGCGATGCCAGCGGACTGGTGTCCGCCGTGTTTTACGCGGCGTATCAGGTGGGCATTCAGCAGGCGCGGCAGCGTCTGTCCACCGCGCCGCTGATGGCCGTCGTCACCCTGCTCGCCGCCGTGGTGCTCTGGCCTTTCGCCCTCGCCGAGGGGCGGATGTGGCCGACTGCGGTCATCGGCTGGGTGTGGGTGCTCGGGCTGGCGCTGCTGGTGCAGATCGGCGGCCAGGTGGTCATCGCCTACGCGGTACGCCGGCTCAACCCGGCGCTCTCATCCGTGGGCCTGCTGGTGCAACCGGCCATGGCGGTGGTGTATGCGTGGATTCTGCTGGGCGAGGCGCTGACCGCCGGTCAACTGCTCGGCGCGTGTCTGGTGTTGTGCGGGATTTATCTGGCGCGCAAGGGGATGTGAGCGAGGGTGTGAGCGCCCGTCATCCCCTCGCAAACCCTTATTTCCCGCCTGGCGGCTTGGGCGCTTTGGCGATTTCAGCCGGTGTGCAGTTACCCAACGACACGAGGCAATACCGCACGTCCTTGGGCGCGCCGCCCTTGGGCCAGTCGTAGATGGCGGCCGGGAAATCAGGCCGGGGCTGGTGCGAGAAGTAATCCGCAACGTCCACTGCATCCTGATCGCTCATGCGACCGACACCCGTTGGCGGATGCAGACTGTCGGCCACCGGCATGGCGCCTTTGACGAAACCGGCTGCGGTGTAGGTACGCGCCATGCCCGCGCCGATGTTGAACGAATCCGGCCCCCACAGCGGCGGGAAGACATACTCGCCTTTGGCGTTCTTGCTCCCCTCGCCGTCGATGCCATGACAGGCGGCGCAGCGCTCGGCGTAGATCGCCTTGCCGCGCACGGGGTCGGGCTTGATCGAAGTGCTGATTTTGTACAGGGCGGCACCCTTGACCTTGGCGTCGGCAGGAACGTCTTTGGCCATCCAGGCCATGAAGGCGAGCATGGCCTTCATTTCTGGGGAATTTTTGGGGATGGGCTTGCCGTTCATCGACCGCAACATGCAACCGTTGATGCGGTCCGCCATGCTCACCACCCGGGCAGCCCGAGGGTTGTACATGGGGTAGAGCGCGTTCTGACCCACAAAGGCCGAGGAGTGAGGCACGAAGCCGCCGCCCAGGTGGCAGCTCGTGCAATTCATCGCCGCGCCGACATTGTTGGGCAGCAGCTTCTTGGTCTGCGTCATCAGGCGATAGCCGTAGAGGATTTCCGCGCCGTTGGGTTCATGCGCCAACGTAGCGAGATCGGGCGCCTTGAAGGGCACTGTGTGCGTCGGCTTGGGTTTGGCGACCAAGGCCGGTGCGGCTGCTGCGGGTGAGGAGGCGGTTTGGGCCATTGTTGGCTGGGCCGCAATGCCCGCCAGCATGCTCGCTGCCAGCAGGGTGCGCATCGAGAGGTTGGCGCGTGGATGGGTTTTGGTTTTGCTGTTTTGCATGATGGTCTCCCTCAATGGGTTTTGGCGATGTCTGCGCGGACTTTCGCCACTTCGCTGGCGCTGACCGTCGCCCCGCTATTGCCCCAGCCGCTGCGCACGAAGGTGGCGATGTCGGCCACTTGCTGGTCGCTGAGCACACCCGCGAAGGCTGGCATGGTGAACGGATGAACGCCTTTGACCTCAGCGGTCTTTCCCCCCGCCAGAATCACATGGATCAAGTTGAGTGCATCACGCGACTCCACCGTAGGGTTGCCCGCCATGGCCGGAAACACGCCTGCGGCCCCTTCTCCATCGTTCTGGTGGCAAACCGCGCAATACTGCGCATAGGCCAGAGAGCCCGCGGAATGCAGGTCGGGTTGCGGCACGGGTGCGACCGGCTGCGGCGCCTTGGGCTTGTTCGGGTCGGCAGGCAATGATTTGAGATAAATCGCCACCGCCTCCAGATCGGCATTGGTCCAGTACTGCGAGCTGTGGTGGATGACCTCGGTCATGCTGCCCACCGCCGCGCCGCTGCTGTTGCGCCCGGTCTTGAGCAGTTGCACGATGTCGGCCACGCTCCAGTTCCCCAGACCGCCCACGTCATTGCCGCGCAGATTCCTGGCGTACCAGCTTTCAATTTTGGCGCCCGAGAGAAATAGCGAGCCGTTTGCACCGCTGGCGCTCAAGGCCTTTTCCTGCATGCCGATGCCGCGCGGGGTGTGGCAGGCGCCGCAGTGACCCAGACCCTCCGTTAGATAAGCGCCGCGATTCCATTGCGCGCCTTGTTTCGGGTCGGGCCGATAGACGTGATCCTCAGAGACGTACATCCAGTTCCAGATCGCCAACGGCCAGCGTATGGTCAACGGCCAGATCATGGTGGGCGGCTTGTTGGGCTGCGCCACAGGCTTCACGCCCTGCATGAAATAGGCGTAAAGCGCCTTCATGTCTTCGGGCGTGACTTTGGCATATGACGGATAGGGCATGGCCGGATAAAGATATTTCCCGCCGGGCGCGACCCCATGACGCACTGCACGATCAAAATCCTCTAAAGAGTATTTACCGATGCCATAAGTCGGGTCGGGGGTGATATTGCTCGAATAAATCGTGCCCACCGGCAGCGGCATGGGAAAACCGCCCGCAAACGGCTTTCCGCCCTGTACCGCGTGACAGGCGATACAGTCTCCGACCTTGGCCACATAAGCGCCCCGTTCGATTTCCTGCTGTGAAAACTGAGGAGCGGCCTGCGCCAAGCCGACTGCGCCGAATATCAATAGAAACCCAGATAAATAATGAAAACCGGATTTTTTATTTGTGACTTTCATGTGACCACCTCCATATATCCCGCATTTTGTGCAATGCAGCAGTTATGGAGGTAGCTTAATGCGGCGTCCCTTTATTTTTTTGATTCAGCGCAAGAGATGTAAGGGTTGTAACTTTTAACGATGCTGCGGCGCAGCGGGCGGGGCGATGGCGCCCTCGCTGGGCAGCAGATCGGAGCCGAGCACTTCGCGTTCGTCGAACACGAAGCAGCCGCCCTGGTAGTGCGCGGCGCCAACCTGCTCGAAGTATTTGAGGATGCCGCCTTCGAGCTGATAGACGTGCTCGATGCCGCAGTCCTGCATCAGCAACGCGGCTTTTTCGCAACGGATGCCGCCGGTGCAGAAGGTCACCACGGTCTGCCCGGCGAAGTCGGCGGCGTGCTCTTCGACAGCGGGGGCGAATTCGCTGAATTTGCCGATGCGAAAGTCCACGCAGCCGGCAAAGCTGCCGAGATCGCGCTCGAAAGCATTGCGGGTGTCGAGCAGCACGACCGGGCGGCCTTCGTCGTCGCATCCGGCGTCGAGCCAGGCCCGCAGGCGCTCGGGCGTCACCGCGGGGGCGCGCCCGGCTTCGGGGCGGATCTGCGGGCGGTTCAGGGTGATGATCTCGCGCTTGATTTTCACCTTCATGCGCTTGAAGGGCTGAGTTGCAGAGAGCGATTCCTTCGGGCGGAGGTCGGCCAGCCGGGCGTCGGCGCGCAAGGTGGCCATGATGGCGTCGATGGCGCCGCGCGATCCGGCGAGAAACAGGTTGATGCCCTCGGGCGCGAGCAGGATGGTGCCCTTGATCTGCAGCGCCGCGCACTGCGCCGCCAGTCGCGTCTGCAGCGCGGGCAGGTCGTCGAGGCCGACGAACTTGTAGCAGGAGATATTCACCACGGCGGGCGTGGCGCAAGGAGGTGATGTCATCATGGTGAGGAATTATCCGGCTGTGCCATCATCCGCCCTGCAACCCGACCCGCCGACCATGCCCCAATCCGCCCGCCCCAATCAATTCGCCCTGCTCGGCCAGCGCCGTTTCGCGCCGTTTTTCTGGACGCAGTTCGGCGGTGCGGGCAACGACAACCTGTTCAAGTTCGCCTTCACGGTGATGGTGGCTTACCGGGCCGAGGCCGCATCAGCCTTGTCCACCGGGCTGATGGTCAACCTCATCGCGGCGCTCTACATCCTGCCCTTCGTGCTGTTTTCCGCCACCAGCGGGCAACTGGCCGACAAGTATGACAAGGCGGTGCTGATGCGCCGCGTGAAGACGTTGGAAATCGCCATCATGGCGCTGGCGCTGTGGGGTTTCGTCACCGCCAACCTGCCCGCGTTGCTGGCCTGCGCCTTTGGCATGGGGCTGCATTCCACCCTGTTCGGCCCGGCCAAATACGCCTATCTGCCGCAGCATGTGAACAGCGCCGAACTCACCGGCGCCAATGGCATGACCGAGATGGGCACCTTCGTGGCCATTCTGCTGGGCAATCTGGCCGGCGGTCTGGTGATGACCTTTGAACGCGGCCCGCTGATCGCCGGGCTGGCCTGCGTGGCCGTGGCGCTGCTGGGCTGGACGGCGGCACGCTTCATTCCGCCCACCGCCGCGGTGGACCCGCAGTTGCGCATCAACTGGAACCCGTTCACCGAAACCGCGCGCAATCTGCGGCTGGCCGCCGCCGACCGCACGGTGCTGCAGGCGCTGCTGGCGATTTCGTGGATGTGGTTTTACGGCGTGGCGTTTCTCACCCAGTTTCCGGTGTTCGCCAAGGATGTGCTCGGCGGCAACGAGGCGGTAGCCTCGCTGTTGCTGGCGGTGTTTTCCATCGGCATCGCGCTGGGCTCGGTGGCTTGCGAATGGCTGGCGCGCGGGCGGGTGGAGATCGGCCTGGTGCCGCTAGGCGCCATCGGCATGACGGCGTTCGGCATCGATCTGTATTTCGCCACGCTGCACCTGCCGCACGAAGCCGTGCTGCAAGACGTGCTGCCCTTCGTGCGCGATCCGGCACACTGGCGGGTGATGCTCGACCTGTTTCTGCTCTCGGCCAGCGCCGGGATTTACAGCGTGCCGCTCTACGCCCTGATCCAGCACCACACCCCGGCCACGCATCGTTCGCGGGTGATTGCGGCCAACAACATTCTCAACGCGATTTACATGGTGGTGTGCTCGGGTTATTGCGCGGCGCTGCTGGTGGCCGGGGTGAGCGTGCCCGCGCTGCTGCTGAGCGTGGCGCTGCTCAATGCAGTGGCCGCGCTCTGGCTGATCTGGCGCCAGCCGCTGTACGGCCAGCGCTTTCTGGCCTGGGCGCGGCAAAGGGCGTGATCAAACAGGTTTGACCGACTGTGCGAACATGCCGGAGTTTTTTCCGCATCACGCATGGCTTCCACACCTCCGTCCCACGATCCGCCGCTGTCTGTCAACCAGTTCAAGCTGCTGGGCCAGCGCCGATTCGCGCCGTTTTTCTGGACGCAGTTCACCAATGCGGGCAATGACAACCTGCTGAAGTTCGCCTTCACCATGCTGGTGACCTACCGCGCCGAGGCGCAGACCGGGCTGCCCGCAGGGCTGATGGTCAACCTGATCGCCGCGCTGTATGTGCTGCCCTTCGTGCTGCTATCGGCCACTGCCGGACAACTGGCGGACAAGTGCGACATGGGCGTCATCATGCGGCGCATCAAGACCTTCGAGATTGTCATCATGCTCGCGGCGCTGTGGGGCTTCATTACGGTGAACGTGCCGCTGCTGTTGCTGTGCGTGCTGGGCATGGGGCTGCATTCCACCCTGTTCGGGCCGGTGAAGTTCGCCTATCTGCCGCGCCACCTGCACACGGCCGAGCTCACCGGCGGCAACGGCATGACCGAAATGGGCGGCTTTGTCGCCATTCTGCTGGGCAGCATGATTGGCGGGGTGCTGATGACCTATCCGCAAGGGCCGGTGTTTGCCGGGGTGGCCTGTCTTGTCGTCGCATTAGCCGGCTGGACGATGGCGCGCTTTGTGCCGCGCACCCCGCCGCTGTGCAGCGACACCCGCATCAACTGGAATCCGTTCAGCGCAACGGCGCGCAGCCTCAGGCTCGCAGCGGCCGACCGCCCCGTACTGGTCGCGCTGATCGCCATTGCCTGGATGTGGTTCTACGGCGTGGCCTTCCTCACCCAGTTTCCGATCTTCACCCGCGAGGTGGTGCACGGCAGCGAAGCGGTGGCGTCGCTGCTGCTGGTGATTTTCGCCGTGGGCATCGGCCTGGGCTCGGTGGCCTGCGAGTGGATGGCGCATGGCCGGGTGGAAATCGGCCTGGTGCTGGTCGGCGCCATCGGCATGTCGGTGTTCGGCATCGATCTCTACTTCGCCACCCAGAATCTGCCACACAACGGGCAGCTGCAAACCCTCACCCTGTTTCTGCGCGAAGGCGAGCACTGGCGGCTGATGGTCGATCTGCTGCTGGTTTCGGCCAGCGCCGGGATTTACAGCGTGCCGCTTTATGCCTTCATTCAGCACCGCGTGGCCGAAACCCACCGCGCTCGCGTAATCGCTGCCAGCAATATGCTCAACGCCCTGTTCATGATTGCCTGCGCGGCGTATTGCGCCGTGTTGCTCACCGCAGGCGTGGGCGTGCCGATGCTGCTACTCACCGTGGCCGTGTTCAACGCCCTGGTGGTGGCCTGGTTGGTGCGAACGCAGCCGGTGTACGGGCGGCGCTTCGTCGCCTGGGTGCTGCGCCGGAAAATGGCGGCGGGTTCTTGAGCGCCCGCTGATCTGCTCGGCTGATTTTCATTTCAACCACGGATCCCATTCCAACCCTATAGTCTTTAGTAAGGTGTAAAGTTTGCCTCTCCACCGTACCCGCCCGCGCCGCACCATGCCGATCCCCCAAGCCCGCTTTGAATCGTCCCAGCTCACCATTGGCGAGTTGGCGCAGCGTGCGCAACTGGGCGCGGAAACGCTGCGTTACTACGAACGTCTGGGACTGCTGGCTCCTACGCAGCGCACCGCCAGCGGCTACCGGCTGTACGCGCCGCAGGCCATCGAGCGGCTCGATTTCATCCGTCGGGCGCAGGCGCTGGGGTTTTCGCTGGCGCAGATCGGCGAGCTTCTGGCGCTGCACGCCCGGCCCGAGGCCGATATGGGCGCGGTGCGCACCCTCGTCGCGCAACGAGTGGCCGAGATCGACGCCAAGATGGACGATCTGCAGCGCATGAAAAAAGGTCTGCAGACCCTGCTCGACGCCTGCCCCGGCCACGGCCCCAAATGGAGAGCCGACATGAAAGCGCCTACCTCCCCCACACCAGACTTGGCCGCATGCCCGGTGGATCTACCGGAGACACCAGAGCCATCCGGCAAGGCCCCGGCCGCGGGCCAGACCCTGCGGCTCGATGTGGGCGGCATGACCTGCGCCTCATGCAGCGCTCGGGTGGAACGCGCCCTGAACAAGCTTCCCGGCGTACAAGCCGCCAGCGTCAACCTCGCCACCACGCAGGCCGAGGTGACATACGACCCGCAGGCCGCCACGCCGCAAGCCATTGCCGATGCGGTGAGCGCCGCGGGCTACACCCCGATCGTCGCCGAAGCCACGCTGGACGTGGAAGGCATGACCTGCGCCTCCTGCGTCGGCCGGGTGGAGCGTGCGCTGCGCAAGCAGCCCGGCGTGCTGTCGGCTACGGTGAATCTGGCGGTCAACCGCGCGCAGGTGCGTTATCTGCCCGCCATGCTCGACGCCCAAGCTCTGGCGCAGGCCGTGGTGGACGCGGGCTACGGCGCCCGTCCAGTGCAAGAGGGCGATGCCGCCGCCGAAGACGCCAGCGCGGCCGCCCACGCCCGGAATCTGGCGCGCATGCGGCGCGGCTTGCTCCTCGCTGCCGCGCTGGCCCTTCCCGTGCTGCTGCTGTCGATGCTGCCCATGCTCTGGCCCGCGCTCGACGCCGCGCTGCTGCGTGTCTCACCCGTTCCGCGTTTTTGGGACTGGGTGCAGTTCGTCCTCACGAGCGCCGTGCTGTTCGGCCCCGGGCGTCGGTTCTTCCGCACCGGTGCCATCGCCTACCGCCATCTCTCGCCCGACATGAATTCGCTGGTCGCCACCGGCACCGGAGCGGCCTGGGCTTACAGCACGCTGGTGCTGCTGGCGCCGCAATGGTTTGCCGCCGAGTCACGGCACGTGTATTTCGACTCCGCCGCCGTGGTGGTGGCGGTGATTCTGGCGGGCAAATATCTGGAAGAACTGGCCAAGGGCCGCGCCTCCACCGCCATCCACAAACTCCTCGGGCTGCAGGCCAAGCAGGCCACCCGTCTTGACGCACAAGGCGCAGAACAACAGGTCAGCCTCGCCGCGCTGCGCATCGGCGACCGCGTGCTGGTGCGCCCCGGCGAGCGCCTGCCGGTGGACGGCAGCGTGATCGAAGGCGACAGCCATGTGGACGAATCCATGCTCACCGGCGAGGCCGTGCCGGTGCGCCGCAAGCCGGGCGACCGGGTAGTCGGCGGCACGGTCAACGCCGAAGGCCGGTTGGTGATCGAAGCCACCGCGCTGGGCAAGGACACCGTGCTGTCGCAGATCGTGCGGCTGGTGGAAAGCGCGCAGACCGGCAAGCTGCCGGTGCAGCGCGTGGCCGACCGGGTGGTGGCCGTGTTCACCCCCGTGGTGCTGCTGATCGCCGCCGCCAGCTTCGCCGTCTGGCTGGCGCTCACCGGTGACGTGAGCGCCGCGCTGGTTGCGGCAGTCGCCGTGCTGGTGGTGGCCTGCCCCTGCGCCATGGGTCTCGCCACCCCGGCGGCCATTCTGGTGGGCAGCAGCCGCGCGGCCGAAATGGGCGTGCTGTTCCGCAAGGGCGAAGCGCTGGAAGCGCTGTCCCGCATCGACACCGTGCTGCTCGATAAAACCGGCACCGTGACGCTCGGCAAACCGGCGCTCACCGCGCTGCACAGCACGCTGCAAGACACCGAAGCGCTGCGCCTCGCCGCCGCGCTGGAAGCCGACTCCGAGCACCCGCTGGCCCGCGCGGTGCACGACGCCGCCGCGCAACGCGGCCTGACCCTTCCCACCGTGCAGAACTTCGCCGCCATTCCCGGCTACGGCGTGCGTGCCAGCCTCGACGGTCACACCCTGCTGCTGGGCGCGCGGCGGCTGATGGAGCGCGAAGGCATCTCGCTGAATACCCTGGGCGAGCAGGCCGACGCGCTCGAAGCCCAGGGCCAGACCGCGGTGTTTCTGGCGCAAGATCAGACGTGCATCGCCGTGCTGGGCATCTCCGACCCGCTCAAGCCCGAGGCCGTCGCCGTGGTGCAGGCGCTGCGCCAGCGCGGCCTGGCCATCGCCCTGGTCACCGGCGACGCCCGGCGCACCGCGCAGGCCGTGGCCGATGCGCTGGGCATTCAGGACGCCCCCGCCGCCGAGCCGTCTCAAGGCGGGGGCAGCCCCCTCGGGGGGCAGCGAGCGCATGCGAGCCTGGGGGTCTCCGTCCATGCCGAAGTGTTGCCGCAAGACAAGGCCCGCGTGGTCGCAGAACTGCAGGCGCAGGGGCGGCGCGTGGCCTTCGTCGGCGAAGGGCTGAACGACGGCCCCGCACTCGCCCAGGCCGATGTGGGCCTGGCGCTGGCCAGCGGCACCGACGTCGCCATCGAAGCCGCCGATGTCAGCCTGACTCGCGGCGATCTCGCCGCGCTGCCCAGCGCCATCGACACCGCCCGCAGCACCCTGCGCACCATCCACGGCAATCTGTTCTGGGCGTTTGCCTACAACATCGTGCTCATTCCCCTGGCCGCTGGAATCGCTGCGCCCTGGGGCGTGCACCTGCACCCCATGCTGGCCGGAGTGGCCATGGGCCTGTCGTCGGTCTTCGTGCTGGGCAACAGCCTGCGGCTCAAACGCCTTTCCCCCTGGCAGGCGCCGCAGGTCCATTCATCGGCACAATCAGCCCCACTTTCTGCCTTGATCCACACCCCCTAAAGGAGCTTTGACATGCCCTCCATCGTGTTTTCCGCCCAAGCCTGCTGCGCCTTCGACGACGCCATCACCCGCACCACCGAGGCGCTGAAAGCGCAGGGTTTCGGCATCATCAGCGACATCGATGT
>NZ_NCKP01000051.1:0-24458 GCF_002282795.1 Thiomonas sp. 13-64-67 | reverse complement strand
CGCATCGCCGAATTGTAAAGTTTCATCCTGAAAACTATATTTGGGCCACCTGCCCAACTATCGTCAACCCAGCCCGTATGGAACTGAACTTTTTTTCGGCGACAAACGCCCACAAAGCGTGGAAGAAGCGGTTGCACGATTGTGTCAGCGGCGCTTGCTCCACGCTCGACCCGGACACCATCGCGCTGGACAACCGCTGCGATCTGGGCAAGTGGCTCTATGGCATTCGCGAAAGCCGTCCGGCGCTGAGTACCGACACGCAGCGCTTGTTCACACGGCTGTTCGAAGAACACGCCGCATTTCATCGCGTGGCCGCCGATGTCGCCCGCCAGGCTTTGGCCAATCAACGACAAGAGGCGCTGCAGCAATTGCAAGGCGGAGGCGAGTACGCCCGCATTTCCAATCAAGTCATCGGCACCTTGGGCGAGCTTTATCTCAAACGCCGGGAATTCGGCATGGATTGAACCCGGATGATCCACCCCGGCCTGTGGCGACCATGATGACAAACGCTACTGGCGCACCCGCGCCGTCATCCCTTGTCCCCACAGAGCATCCGGGTTGAAACATCCAGAGCAAACCGCGCGCTGGGCTGCGCCTGCAGTTTGCGACAATACCGTTCATGACCGCACCCATTGCCAACGACACCTTCCTGCGCGCTCTGCGCCGCCAGCCCACCGACTACACCCCGCTTTGGCTCATGCGCCAGGCCGGGCGCTACCTGCCGGAATACAACGCCACCCGCACCCGCGCCGGGAGTTTTCTCGGCCTGGCGCAGAACCCGCACTTCGCCACCGAGGTGACGCTCCAGCCGATCGACCGCTACGCGCTGGACGCGGCCATTCTGTTTTCCGACATTCTCACCGTGCCAGACGCCATGGGTCTGGGCCTGCGCTTCGAGGCGGGCGAAGGCCCGAAATTCGATCGCCCGCTGCGCACCGAGGCCGATGTGGCCGCGCTCGCCGTGCCCGACATGGACAAGCTGCGCTACGTGTTCGACGCCGTCAGCGAAATCCGCCGCGCGCTGGTGCAGAACGGCACCCAGCGCGTGCCGCTGATCGGTTTTTCCGGCAGCCCCTGGACGCTGGCTTGCTACATGGTCGAAGGCGGCGGCAGCGACGACTACCGCACCGTCAAGACGATGCTGTATTCCCGCCCCGATCTGATGCACCGCATTCTCGCGGTCAACGCCGAGGCGGTGGCGCAGTATCTGGCCGCGCAGATCGACGCCGGCGCGCAAGCGGTGATGATTTTCGATAGCTGGGGCGGCGTGCTGGCCGACGGCGCTTTTCAAGAATTTTCACTCGCTTACAGCCAACAGGTCATCGCCGCGCTCAAACAGAAGGCGTCCCTGGCCGACGTGCCCGTGATTCTGTTCACCAAGGGCGGTGGCCAGTGGCTCGAAGCCATGGCCGACACCGGCGCCGACGCGCTCGGGCTCGACTGGACGACTTCGCTCGCCCAGGCCCGCGCCCTTGTGGGCCAGCGCGTGGCGCTGCAAGGCAATCTCGACCCCAACGTACTGTTCGCCCCGCCCGCCGCCATCGAAAAAGAAGTGCAACGGCTGCTGCACAGTTTCGGCCCGGTCGGCGTCGGCGCAGGCCATGTGTTCAATCTCGGACACGGCATTTCGCAATTCACCCCGCCCGAGCATGTGTCGGTGCTGGTCGAAGCGGTGCACACCCACAGCCGGGTCTTGCACCGCAGCGCGTCCTGAACGGGTGAAGCTGGCTGCGTTCAGGCTCGCGGCCAACTCCCCGGCGCGCCCCTCTGTCGCTGCCCGGCGATACCTCGCGCTGCAAGGGAAATTCTGATTTGTCAAGCTTGACAGATCGGCTTATGCACATTTTTGGTCAGCTTGCACCGCAGCAAGTTGATCACAGATTTGACTTGAAATATTCACGCTTAATTAGTTGATTTATATTGTTTTTTTCGATATTTCACAATTCGGTAAATTTTTCTGCACAGGCTTATCCACAAGGCTGCCGTCCTGGCTCACGGTATTGATGCACAGAGTTATCCACACCCTGTTTTGATCCAGAATAACTCCTGATCTGACGCCGACTTAGCGCCCGTTTCGAACGCCGACCTCAACCCGCTGCGCACTACCCATGTCCGTCGTTCTCCAGGTTGCCGTTGACGCGCCGGGCCTGCCGCCACTCGATTACAGCGCTCAGGCGCCGCTGGCGCCGGGCACCCTGGTGCGCGTTCCTCTGGGACGCCAGACCGTCAGCGGGGTGGTGATGGCGCTGGTACCGCAGCCAGAAGCAACCCGTCTCGCCGTGCTGCGCCCCATTGCCGCAGCGCACACCGCCCTCGCCCCGCTGGCCCCCGACTGGCTGGACTTGATGCAGTTCGTCGCGCGGTATTACCAGCGCGCGCTGGGGGAAGTCATCGGCGCGGCCCTGCCCGCCCAGTTGCGCAACCGCCAACCCGGCGAGGGAACGGCCGCGCCGCCTCGATCTTCGAACGCGAGCTATCGCTGCACCGCAGCGGGCCTGTCGGCCTTGCCCGGCCAGATTGCGCCGCGCAGCGTGGCGCTCTGGCGGCTGGCGCGAGCATTCGGCGTCACCGCAGCGGGGGAAACTCCTGCTGCCTCGACGCTGCCGTGCCTCAGCCTGACCGAGGCGCGGCGCTTGCATCCGCACGCCGTCAAGGTGCTGGCCGACTGGGAGGGCTCGGGCTGGGTGGAAGCCACCGCAGCCGCCCCCGTCCCGTCGAACCCGGTCGCATCGGCCGCTGCCCCCACGCTGCACCCGGAGCAGGCGCAGGCGGTGGAGGCCATCGCCGCCAGTTCGGGCTTTTCGCCCTTCCTCTTGTTTGGCGTGACCGGCAGTGGCAAGACCGAGGTTTATCTGCACGCTGCGGCGCAGGTGTTGCAGCGCGAGCCCGAAGCGCAGGTGTTGGTGCTGACGCCCGAAATCAACCTCACGCCGCAACTGGTGGGCCGTTTCGAGCAACGCTTCGGCGCAGAGCACCTCGCCGTTTTGCACAGCGGCCTGTCGGAAGGGCAGCGGCTGCGACACTGGCTGGCGGCCCACAACGGCGCGGCGCGCATCGTGCTCGGCACCCGGCTGGCGGTGCTGGCTTCACTGCCGACGCTGCGACTCATCGTGGTCGACGAGGAGCACGACCCGTCCTACAAGCAGCAGGAAGGCGCGCGCTATTCCGCCCGCGACCTGGCGCTATGGCGAGCGCAGCAACTCGGCATTGCCGTCGTGCTCGGCTCGGCCACACCCTCGCTGGAAAGCTGGCGGGCCGCGCAGACCGGGCGCTACCAGTTGCTCACCTTGAAACAGCGCGCCACCGGAGTGCTGCCCAGCGTGCGCATCGCCGACACCCGGCGCGACGCCACGCTGCGCGCCAGCGGCACGCTGATCGGTCAGACGCTCGACGCCGCGCTGCGCCAGCGGCTCGCGCGCGGCGAGCAAAGCCTGCTGTTTCTCAACCGCCGCGGCTATGCCCCGGTGTTGAGCTGCCCCGATTGCGGCTGGATGTCGGACTGCCCGCACTGCGACGCGCATCTGGTGTTTCACCGCACCGACCGCACCCTGCGCTGCCACCACTGCGGCTACCAGGCCGCCGTGCCGCGCGCCTGTCCGGGCTGCGGCAGCCTCGATCTGCAGCCCGTGGGCAAGGGCACGCAGCGGGTGGAAGAGGCGCTGGCCGAAAAATATCCCGAGGCCCGCATCGCCCGCATCGACGCCGACAGCACGCGCCGCAAAGGCGCGGCGGCGAGCCGTTTCGACAGCGTCCACGCCGGTGAAGTGGACATTCTGGTGGGCACGCAAATGGTGACCAAGGGCCACGACTTCCAGAAAGTCACCTTGGTCGCCGCACTCAACCCCGATGCCGGACTGTTCACCCACGATCCGCGCGGCCCCGAGCGTCTGTTCGCCCAACTCATGCAGGCGGCCGGGCGGGCGGGCCGCGCCTTGCCGCCCCAGGGCGATACCCCCGCCTCCACCCCCGAGATGCTGGTGCAGACCGCCCACCCCGAACATCCGCTGTACCGCGCGCTGGTGGCGCACGACTATCCCGGTTTTGCGCAGGCCGAACTCATCGAGCGCGAGCGCGGCGGCATGCCGCCGTTTTCCTATCAGGCCCTACTGCGCGCGGAACACCGGAATATCGACGCCGTGATCGAGTTTCTGGCACAGGCGCAGCAACTCGCCGCGCCCTTGGCCGAGGCGCTGGGCGTGACCGTCTATCCCCCCATTCCCGCCACGCTCGCCCGCATGGCCGATGTGCACCGCCTGCAGATGCTGATCGAAGGCAGCCATCGCGGCGCGTTGCAGAGCCTGCTTTCGCAGTGGCGCGCCGAGCTCACCGCCCTGCGCTCTCGGGTGCGCTGGGCAGTCGATGTCGACCCGCTCGATTTCTGAACGCCCGCATTGGCGGATGAAATGGCGCATATGTCGCATTCGGCGGCGGATTCGACATTTCGATACAACAGCCTGGCGCAGCACGGACTAAATTGGGTGCATCGAAAGCGTATTGCAGTGCAGCAAACGCTGGTCCTTTTCTGGGAGAGAACCCTCATGTCCACTCAACGCCCTTTGCATCACCACCCCCTTCCCGCAGGCACACCCGTGATCGAGTTCGACCACGGCCGCCCCGGCAGCGTCACCCCTGACTCTCCGGCCACCGATGTGATGACCGACCTGCGCCACACCCCGGCCTTCACCACCGAAGCCGACGCGTCCGCCAATCAGGCGCTGCAAAAGATGATGCACGCCGGTGTGCGTCTGCTGCTGGTCACCAACTCCGCGCGGCACGTCGTCGGCCTGATCACCGCGCGCGACCTGATGGGCGAAAAGCCGGTACGCGCCGCCACCGAAAACCAGATTCCGCGCGACGCGGTCACCGTGGCGCAATGCATGGTGCCGCAGCAGCACATCGAAGTGCTCGATTACGCCGAAGTGCTGCGCTCTACCGTGGCTGAAATCGTGCTCACCCTGCGTCACTCCGGCCGTCAGCATGCGCTGGTACTGGAAGCCGACAGCAAACCCGTGGTGCGCGGCATTTTCTCGGCGGTGCGCATCGGTCGGCAACTGGGGATCGAACTGCAGGCCAGCGGCCAGATGCAGAGCTTTGCCGAACTGGAGCAGGCGATCGCCGCGCTCTGAACAAGGCCTGCGTCAACGCGGCGCAAGGCGCTGGTTCGCCCACAAGGCCAAGCCTGCAAACGCACAGAACACGGCGGCCATCGGCAAGGCGCTGTGGGCGGCGATCATGCCCACGGCCGAGCCGCTGGCCGCCGCCAATGTGAACTGAAGGCTGCCCATCAGGGCCGCCGCGCTGCCCACGCGGCCCGTCTGATGCGCCAGCGCCAGCGCCGTGGCGTTGGGAAACGAAAAACCCAGGCTGGACAGGGCGATGAACAGGGGAATGACCACGCCCCATAAACCGCCCACCTCGAGCACGGCCAGCGCCAACATCACGCTCGCCCAAACCGTCAGACTGAGCAAGGCCCAGTGCAACAGCACGCCGCTGCCCACGCGAGCCAGCAGCGCATGATTGATCTGCGACGCGGCAATCAGGCCCAGGGCATTGGCGCCGAACACCCAGGCGAACTGCGCCGAACTCAGCCCGAATACCTGCATGAACACGAACGGCGCTGCGGCGATGTAGGCAAACATGGCCGACTGCCCCAGTGCCCCGCTGAGGGCAAAGCCGATAAAACGCCGATCGCGCAACAGAGCGAAATAAGTGCGCAAGGCATTGCGCACCGGGTGCTGCTGGGCATTGCTGCGAGCCCCCGGCGCCAGCGACTCCGGCAATGCCAGCGCGGCCAGCAGGCAGATCACGCCAAAAACCATCAGCACCAGAAAAATAGCCCGCCAGCCCCAGGACTGCACGAGGGCCGCACCCGCCAGCGGCGCCAGAATGGGGGCAGCGCCCAGCACCAGGGTCAGCCGCGAGAACACCCGCGCCGCGTCAACCGGGGCGTAAAGATCGCGCACCATGCTGCGGGCAATCACGATGCCCGCACAGCCGCCCAGTGCCTGCAAGAGTCGCCACAGCATCAAGGCATCCATCGAGGCCGCCATGGCGCAGCCCAGCGAGGCCAGAACGTAAAGCGCGATGCCGATGAGCAGCGGCCGCTTGCGGCCATAGCGGTCGGACACCGGCCCCCAGAATGCCTGACCCAGCGCCAGTCCGACAAAAAACACCACCAGCGTGCGCTGTACTGCCTCGGGCGTGGTGTGCAGATCATGCTGCAGGGCGGTGAAGCCCGGCAGGTACATGTCGATGGACATGGGGGCGAAGGCGGTGAGCGCCCCCAGGGTGAGAATGCGCTGCAGCGCGCCGGATCGGGCCATGCAGCGCATTGTCGCAGCGCTGCCACGCTGCCACTGCGACTGACCCTGGCCCGTTGCGATCAGTGCGAGGCGATGGCGCGCCGCAACTCCTTGACCTGCTCGGCCGAGACCGGCTCGGCGGCGTTGCCCCAACTGGTGCGGATGTAGGTCACCAGATCGGCAATCTGCTGATCGCTGAGTTGCGCGCCGAACGGCGGCATGACCATCGGCGCGGGGGCTGATGCCGTCACCGCGGTGCTCGCCCCGGCCAGAATGACGTGGATGGCGTTGGTCGGGTTGATGCACTGCACAGAGGGATTGGCCACCAGGCTGGGAAAGGCGGCGGGCACGCCCTGGCCGTTGGGTTGATGGCAAGCCACGCAATGCTGGTCATACAGCGCCTTGCCGCGCTGCACCGCAGCGGGGTCGGGCTGGGTGCCCGCCACCTGCGCGCTGGTCTCGGAGGGCAACGATTTGAGATAAACGCCCATGGCGAGCAGATCCTCATGGTCGAGGTGCTGGGTGCTGTGGTGGATGACCTCGGTCATGCCGCCCGCCACGGTGTAATTTTGGGCGCTACCCGTTTGCAGCAACAGCGCGAAGTCCTGCGCGCTGAGGGTTTTCTGCAGACAGGCGCTGCGCAGATTGCTGGCATACCAGTGCTCCACCGTGCCGCCGGTGAGGTAGAGCTTGCCGCCCGGCCCGTTGGCGCTGAGGGCTTTTTCCTGGAAGAACAGCCCGCGCGGCGTATGGCAGGCGCCGCAATGCCCCAACCCTTCGACCAGATACGCGCCGCGGTTCCACTGCGCGCTCTGCTTGGGATCGGGTTTGAACACCGTGTCGCGCACGAACAGCCAGTTCCAGATCGCCAGCGGCAAGCGGATGGTCATCGGCCACACCATATCGGGCTTGCGGTTGGGCGTGGGGTTTGGCGTCACGCCTTGCATGAAATAGGCATACAGCGCGCGCATGTCCTGCGGCGTGACGCGCGCGTACGACGGATACGGCATGGCCGGGTAGAGGTATTTGCCGCCCGGCGCCACACCATGACGCACCGCGCGGTCGAACTGTTCGAAGCTGTAGTTGCCAATGCCGTGCGTCTTGTCCGGGGTGATGTTGGAGGAATAGATCGCGCCCATGGGCATGACCATCTTCAAGCCGCCGGCAAACGGTTTGCCGCCCGGGGCGGTGTGGCAGGCCACGCAATCGCCCGCGCGGGCCAGGTACGCGCCACGCTGCACCTCCTGGTCGGAAAATTGGGCCGCCACCGCCAAACCGCATTGCGCAGCCAGCAGCCCGGCCAGCATGACACGCCATCCCATCTTCTTGTTCATACCCGTTCCTTTTCAGCGCTGCGATAAAAGAGTTTGCAGCGCAACAATCTGTAATCAGGTTACGGGGCGTGGCGGCCTTCAGGGTTGATGCAGGCCAAAGGAGTGCGACACGGTGTCGCAACCCGCGCCGGCGACAGGCAGGCGGGCGGCGGACGGGTTGACCTGCTGCAGGGCCGGGTGCAGATCCCTGCATTCCACCCGCACGGCAAGCAGAAACTCTTCGACGACCGCAGCCAACCGCGGCGCTTCAGCGCAGCAACGCTGCGAGGGCCAGCACCAAAGCCACGGCGCCCAGGCCCAGCGCCAGTGCGGCCCAGCGCTGCTGTTTGCGCTGCGCCTCGGCGAGTTGCAGGCCAGCCTGCTCCAGCGCGGTGACCGTGGTTTGCAGTTGCTGTGCGAGCGCGCGCACATGTTCGGCGTTGTGGGTCACGGCCGTCTGCAATTCCTCGATCTGCTTCTGCTGCGTATCGGCCGCCTCTTTGTCTGACTTGCGTTGCTTGAACACCGGCAACGCAAGCTTCGCCACCGATTCGATGTAGGGCAAAGCGGCACTGATGGCCGTCATCCAGGTTACGGGCATGGCTCAGAGCTGAGAGGCGTTGAAGGTATCGCAGACCTGCGGCCGCCCGCTGGCGAAGCCGGTCTGGAACCAGCGCGCGCGTTGCGCCGAGGTGCCGTGGGTGAACGAATCGGGCACCACATAGCCCTGCGCCTGCTTTTGCAGTCGGTCGTCGCCCACGGCCTCGGCCGCGTTGATGGCCTCTTCCACATCGCCCGGCTCCAGCACCTTGCGCTCGTTCTGCGCGTGATAGGCCCAGACCCCGGCGTAGCAATCGGCCTGCAGCTCCAGCCGCACCAGCAGGGCGTTGGCGCGAGCGGGGCTGCTGCGCTGCATGGCGTCGTGCACCTTGCTCTCCACGCCCAGCAGGTTCTGCACATGGTGGCCGACTTCATGCGCGATCACATACGCCTCGGCGAAGTCGCCCTTCGCGCCGAGGCGCTGCTGCAACTCCTGGAAAAACTGGGTATCGAGATACAGCTTCTGGTCCGCCGGGCAGTAGAACGGCCCGGTGGCTGCCCGCGCATAGCCGCAGGCCGACTGCACCGCGCCGGAAAACAGCACCAGCTTGGGATCGACATACTGCCGCCCCGCCTGCTGGAACAGCGCGCCCCAGGTGTCTTCGGTATCGGCCAGCACCACGGAGAGAAACTCCTTGTCCTGCTGATCCTTGGCGGTCAGCGCGGCAGAGGCTTGCCGTGTGGATTGCTGCGTCTGCTGCTGCGCCACCTGATTGAGCACCACACTCGGGTCGACCCCGAAATACAGCGCCACCAGCGCCAGCACGATGGTGCCAATGCCGCCGCCCACAAGCCCGCCCCGCCCGCTGGGCCGAGGCCCGGAAGCCCGCTGATCTTCGACGTTGTCACTGCGTCTGCCGTTTTTCCAGAGCATGATGCCCCTCCCCTTCAAGGAAACGCCGGGCCGCCCCAAGTTTCCTTGACCCCCATGGGGGGCGGGTCGGCAAGCCGACCCCGGGGGCACTCGAATGGCGCGGATTATGCCGTTTCAACGAACCCGCCCGGAAGGATGGCACCTACATCAAGCCACGGTCTCTGGCACGGTCTGGGAGTCTGGAGACGAGACACCCGCCGTCACCTGCCGCCACTTGCGCATCAGCGCCTCCCACTGCGGCAGCACTTGCGCCAGATGGCGCTGCTTGATGTGGCCGTAGCCGCGGATGCCGTCGGGCAGACGGGCGATCTGCGTGGTGAGCTGCAGGCGCTCGGGCGGGCTGTTGGCGTCGAGGCCGCGCAGCAATTCGGCGATCGTCTCGCGGTATTGACCGATCAGGGCGCGCTCCTGCTTGCGTTCCGCCGTATGGCCGAAGGGATCGAACGCGGTGCCGCGCAGCACTTTGAGCGGCGCGAGCAGCCTGAAAGCCACGCCCATCCAAGGGCCGAACTCGCGCTTGATCAGCTCGCCCTTGGCATTGCGCTTGCTCCACAGCGGCGGCGCGAGGTAGTAATGGCGCTTGAAATCGCCTTCGAACTGCTCTTGCAGTTGTTTGGCGAACGCCGGGTCGGACTGCAGCCGCGCCACTTCGTACTCGTCCTTGTAGGCCATGAGCTTGAACAGATGGCGCGCCACGGCCTCCGTCAGCGCGGTGGACTTGAGCGGCGCTTCGGCGGCGCGCACCTGCGAAACAAAGTCGGCGTACTGCCGAGCGTAGGCAGCATTCTGGTAGCCGGTGAGGAACTCCACCCGGCGCTGAATGATTTCGTCCAGGCTGGGACGCTTGACCAGTTGAATGACTTGCTCTGCGGCACTCAGCGCGGCGATGCCCTGCGGATCGTGCGCCGCGTGGCGGCCCCATTCGAACGCCGCCTTGTTCTTCTCGACCTGCACCGCGTTGAGCTCGATGGCGCGCATCAGCGCGGCATGGCTCAGTGGCACCCAGCCCTTCTGCCAGGCGAAGCCCAGCAGCATGGGATTGGCGTAAATGGCGTCGCCCAGCAACTTCTCGGCGGCGCGCACGCAGTCGAACCCCGCCACATGGTCGGCGCCAGCAGCCTGTTCAATGGTCTTGTGGCAGGCAGCGTCGGGAAACTGCCAATCGGGGTTGTGAACGAAGGCCGCGGTGGGCGTGCTGTGGGTGTCGATCGCGATGTAGGTGCGGCCTTCGCGCACGCGCGCCAGGGTTTCACGGTCAGCGGTGACGATAGGGTCGCAGCCGAGAATCAGTTCGGCCTCGGCCGTGCCGACCCGGGTGGTGACGATCTGCTGCGGGTCATTCGCGATCAGCACATGGCTCCAGGTCGCGCCGCCTTTTTGCGCCAGCCCGGCGGCGTCCTGCGTGACCACGCCCTTGCCCTCGATATGCGCGGCCATGCCGAGCAACTGGCCGATGGTGATAACGCCGGTGCCGCCGACACCCGCGACGACGATGCCGTAGCTGCCGCCGCCTGCCACATCGTCTCGCACCGGATCGGGCACCTCGGGCTGAGGCAGTTCGGGCATGGAAGACAGATCGGCCCCCGGCTGCGGCTTGGGTTTGCGCAGGGTGCCGCCTTCCACCGTGACGAAGCTGGGGCAAAAGCCCTTGAGGCAGGAAAAGTCTTTGTTGCAGCTGCTCTGGTTGATAGTGCGCTTGCGGCCGAATTCGGTTTCCAGCGGCTCGACCGACAGGCAGTTGCTCTGATCGGAACAGTCGCCGCAGCCTTCGCAGACGAGCGGATTGATGACCACGCGCCGCGCCGGATCGACCATCAGCCCGCGTTTGCGGCGGCGGCGCTTTTCGGTGGCGCAGGTCTGGTCGTAGATGATGACGGTGATGCCGGCCTCTTCGCGCAACTCGCGCTGAATGGCATCGAGATCGTCGCGGTGGCGCACCGTCGCCCCGCTGGCCAAGCCGACGGCGTTGTCGTACTTTTGCGGCTCGTCGGTGACCACCACGATGCGGCGCACGCCTTCGGCCTCCAGCTCGCGGCTGATTTGCGGCACGGTCAGGCCGCCCTCCACCGGCTGCCCGCCCGTCATCGCCACGGCATCGTTGAACAGAATCTTGTAGGTGGCATTCACCCCGGCAGAGATGGCCTGGCGGATGGCGAGCAGCCCCGAGTGGTAATAGGTGCCGTCGCCCAGATTGACGAACACATGCTCGTCGGTGGTGAACGGCGCCTGGCCCACCCAGGCCACGCCCTCGCCGCCCATCTGGCTGAAGGTCTGCGTGGCACGGTCCATCCACACCACCATGTAGTGGCAGCCGATACCGGCCATGCCGCGCGAGCCTTCGGGCACGCGGGTAGAGGTGTTGTGCGGGCAGCCCGAGCAGAACCAGGGCGGACGCTGAGCACTGGCGCCCGGCGCCTGCAAGGTGCGCTCGCGCGCGTCGATCACCGCCAGCCGCTCGCTGATGCGGCGCTGCACATCCACCCCGGCGTCGCGCAGGATGCCCAGCCGTTCCAGCCGCGCGGCGATGGCGCGGGCGATGATCGCCGGATTGAGGTCGGCCTTGGCGGGCAGCAGCCAGTTGCCGCCGGGATTGGGCTGGCTCCATTCGCCGCCGGTGCGGTCTCCCGGCAGTTCATCGAACTTGCCGATGACGTTGGGCCGCACGTCTTCGCGCCAGTTGTAGAGCTCTTCCTTGAGCTGATACTCGATGACCTGACGCTTTTCCTCCACCACCAGAATCTCCTGCAGCCCGGTGGCGAATTCGCGGGTGATGCTCGCCTCCAGCGGCCAGACCACGGCGACCTTGTGCAGACGGATGCCGAGCTGCGCGCACGGGTATCGTTATAGGCCTTGCCCGAGGCCATGATGCCCAGCCGCGCGTGCGGGCTGTCGATGACGGTGTGGTTCAAGCGATTGGCGCGGATATAGGCCAGCGCCGCGTACCACTTCACATCCATCAGCCGTGCCTCCTGGGCCAGCGGCGTGTCGGGGATGCGGATGTGCACGCCGTCCGGCGGCAGGGCAAAGTCTTCGGGCAGCAGAATGCGCACGCGGTCGGCGTCCACATCGACCGTGGCGGAAGATTCCACGATTTCCTGGATGGTCTTCATGCCCGACCAGACGCCGGCATAGCGGCTCAGGGCAAAGGCGTGCACGCCAAGATCGAGAATGTCCTGCACCGAGGTGGGAAAGAACACCGGCAGCCCGCAAGCCTTGAAAATATGGTCGCTCTGGTGCGCGAGCGTCGATGATTTGGCCACATGGTCATCGCCCGCCACGGCGCACATCCGAGCAGCGATCCACGCCGGGGCCCTTGCCGTACCAGATGCCGAACACCCCGTCGAATTTGTTTTTGTCGGGAAACAGATCGAGCTGCTGCGTACCCCAGACGGCGGTGGCCGCCAGCTCCTCATTCACCCCGGGCTTGAACACCACGTGGTTGGCTTCGAGGATTTTTTTGGCCTTCCACAGCGCCTGGTCGTAGCCGCCCAGCGGCGAGCCGCGATAGCCCGAGACAAAGCCCGCGGTGTTGAGCCCGACTGCAGCATCGCGCTGCCGCTGCAACATGGGCAGACGCACCAGCGCCTGAATGCCGTCCAGCGAAATGGTCGCCAGCGCACGACGGATGTGCTCGGGTAGGGGAGCGTTCATCGCCTGTCTCCTTGTGTGGCGCGCACCGCTCAAAGGCCGCGCCTGTGGGTCACCAATCGGCCGCCGATCAGGCTGGCCGGGCAATTGCGGTGCCATGTCTGGGCACGGCCCGCACGCCGTCTTGTGAACGGCAGTCAGCCTTATGCCGACAAAGCCATGCTAGTGCGGCTGCGAAGGAGTGAACAGGGGGAGAAGCGATAGGCGCTTTGGGCTTGCGGACTTGCTCGCAAGCCTTGCGCGCGGTCAGGCGTAGGACGGCAGGATGAGCACGTAGGTGTCGATCGGCGCGTTGGGATTGACCACCGGGTTGCTCGGATCGCCATCGCCCCAGTCGCTGTTGAACAGAATGCGTGTACCGCTGGTGCTGAAGGTCACGTTCGGCTGCGCCCAGTAGTTGCTCTGCGAGGCGTTGCTGTAGTTGCCCGTGCTGCGGTGGTGGGCAATGCGCCAGGTGACTCCGCTGGTCAGGTTGGTGATCATCAGCTCCTGGTCGAGGATGGTGCAGGGATTGGCGGTCGGGCCGCTGTTGCCGTTGCTACCCGGCGTGGCTTGGCCGTTGCTGCCGGTGCCGTAGATATTGCCCGTCATGCCGGTGACCACCCAGTTCGGGTTCTGCCAAGCGGTCGAGCCGCTCAAGGACCCTGTGGTCGGATAGCCCCAGCCGCTGGATTGGCCGACGAAGTTCGAGACGGCTCCGGTGTTGAGGTTGCAGACGATCACGTTACCGTTGCCCGGGTCGTTGCGTGAGAACTGCGAACCGACCAGCAGATCGTTGCCGTTGGCATCCATCGCGGTATCGCAGTGCTCGTTGGTGTCGAAATTCACCCAGCGCACCAACTTGCCGGTAGCGGCGTCCAGTACGGCGCTTTGCGTTGTCGGCTGAGAGTTCAAGCCCACCGCGGCATTCCAGATGAAGAACTTGCCGGAGACCGAGGGGAACGGCGTCGATCCGCGCGCTTGCGGCTGCGGCACGATGCTGGTGTCATAAAGGGTGAACGCCCCCGTCGCCTCGTTGAAACCGAACACCCACATGCCCAGCTCGCCAGACACATTGGGGACGTTGGAGCCAAATGCGCCCAGACCCCAAATGCGCTGCCCCTGCGCATTCACCCCCAGCGCGAACGGGTAACCGCAGCGCACCCCTTGCGTGCCGGAAGGGCAACCCGGCGGCAAGCCGTTCGGGAGGAAGCTGTGGATGATGGTCTTGACGCCCGTCTCCACATTGATCGCCGTGAGGTCGGCCAGGTTGGTGCTGCCCGACGAATGGTTGTCGATATAGCGCAGCGAGGCCGGGTCGGCGTGATCCCAGTAGAACTGTTCCACGTCACCCGGATTGATGTCGAGGAACTTGATGAAGGCGTAGGTCGTGCCGTCATACATCGCCCAGCCTTGCTGCCCGCCGTTTTGGGCCGTCGAACCGGGCACGTAAAGGATGAAGCGGGTTTCATCGCAATTCCAGGCCATCGCCGTGGGGTAGGCCGGGGCGACACACAGATTGTTGAAATCATTCACGCAATCGGTGATGCGGATGATCTTGGCGCCGAAGTCGGGATCGGTGACGGTGGCCCCTTTCGCGGGTTTCGCCAAAGCGCTGTAAGGCACGGGTGACTTGCCGTACTGGGTGAGCCCTTTGGACAGGTCGGTGCCCGGCGGCACGGTAACCGGCGTAGAGGTGGCCGCAGGGGTGACCGAGTTCGACGCTGTTCCTTGGCTGCCAGTTAAGGGGGCCGTCTGATTTCCCGCAACCTGGGATGTCGAGCCGCTGCTGGCACCCGCGCCCCCTCCGCCGCCACAAGCCGCCAGTGAGCCCAGCGCGGGCAGGGAAAGGAGAGACTTCTGAATGAAGCGACGACGGGATTGCTGCATAAAACGACTCCTGGAACTTGGCCGCGCTCGACAAAAGCAAACGCAGAACAGTGGCTAAATAAGCGCCATGACCTATCCCGCACGAACGCGGAAACAAGTCTGCCCGGGAGGGTGTGAAATCTTCACGCCATTCGCCCCACAAAAAGGCACTTTCCCCCCAATTTAGGGGGTGCATGGGGCTGTCGTCTATATCCAGATGTAATAGTCGCTACCAAAGAAACAAATCACTGCTGCTTTGGTCACCGTGGCCTGGCGGCCTTTGAACCACACCTGGAAAGCGCTGTTGCGATAGCGGGCGCCGTCGGCGGAGACGGTCTGATCCAGGGTGAGATTGCCCAGCGCGGTTTGCAGCGTGACCGACACGTCGCCGAAGGTGGCGATGAAAGAGCTGCCGTCCTGGCAGTTGAAGCGCACGGCGCCCGGCGGCAGGGCGGGTGCACTGGGCTGCGGCGCCGAAACTTCAGGCGTGGGCGCGAACTGCGGCGCAGCGGGCGCGCTTGCGGCCGGGGCCACACCGGCAGGCCCCAGGGGCTGCACGGTGATGGGCGCGGCAGGGGCCAGCGGCTGGGCTTCGCTCTGGGGCGCTTGCGGAGTGACGGGGGCGTAGGTCGACGGCGGCACCGTGACGCGCGGCGTGGGCGGATTGAGTTGCTGCACCGGAACGGGCTGGTTGAGGTTGACCGGCGTGGCGCATCCCGCCAGGGTCAGCGCGCCGAGGGCCGCAAGTGTCGCAGCACCGACTGCGCTCAAGCGCAGAACAAAAGTGTGTTTTTGCCGATTCATGCAGAGACTCCCGAAATCTGTTGCAGAAATTGAACCATACAAACACAAGCTGCTTGCCCGTGTGACGGCGCGCAACTGTAGAGACTTGTAAAAGCAACGAAATTCCCGCGCCGCGCTGCCCGCTTTTTATGATGCGCCCAGACGCCCTGCCGAGAAAGCGCCGGGACGCCCGCCATCAACCACCTGCCTGCGGCCTGAAGGAACCCGACTTGCCAACCTTTGCCCTTGCCGTCCTGCTGGGCTGTGCGCTGCAGACCGCGCAGGCCGCGCTCTGGCCGCAGCCGATTTACGGCGTGATGGCGACCGCAGGCATCGGACTGACTGCGGCGCTGCTGCTGTGGCAGGGCCGCTACGGCGGCTTGGCGAACAAAAAGCAAAAGCGGCAACGCATCGCCCTACAACTTCTGCTTGCCAGCGGCGGTTTTGCGCTCGCTTTCGGGCTGACGGGCTGGCGCGCCACTGCGCTGCTGGCCGACCGCCTCGATCCGGCGCTCGAAAGCCAGGTCATCCAGGTGCGCGGCGTGGTGACCGGGCTGCCGGTGCTCTACCCCGATGCCACGCGCTTCGTCCTCACGATCACCCCGCCCGCCCCGGTCGGGGTGCCGAGCAAGGTGTCGCTGAGCTGGTATGCGCGGCGCAGCGGTTCCGGCCCTGCTGAGGCTCCGCCGCGCGTGCATCCCGGCCAGGAGTGGCAGTTTTCGGTGCGCCTCAAGCGCCCGCATGGCCTGGCCAATCCGGGCGGCAACGACACCGAGTTGACGCTGTTCCGCGAGGGAATCGGCGCCACCGGAACCGTGAGCCGCATGGGCGCGCCCCCGCAGCTTCTCGGCCTTCGCCGCGCGCCTGCCGACTGGATCGCGCAACTGCGCGACCACCTGCGCCAGCGCATGATGACCGCGCTGCAAGGGCAGAACGCGCCTCACCCCTTCCCAACCTCCCCCACGGCGTGGGGGAGGAGCGATCACTCCGTCCCCGCCGCCGACACCGTCATCGCGCTGGCTCTGGGCGATCAAAGCGCGATCTCCGCGCAAGACTGGGCGACTTACCGCATCACCGGCGTCGCGCATCTGATGAGCATTTCCGGTCTGCACATCACCCTGCTGGCCTGGCTGGCCCTGGGTCTCGTGGGCGGTTTGTGGCGGCAGAGCGCCCGGCTGCGTCATCCCTGGACGCTGACCCTTCCCGCCCCCACCGTGGCCGCCTGGGGCGCGCTGCTGACCGCCACCGCCTACGCGTTCATCGCGGGCTGGGGCGTGCCGGCGCAGCGCACCCTGCTGATGCTCGCGGTGGTGCTGTTGCTGCGCCAGCGGGGGCTGCGCGCCGACTGGCGTGACGTGATGGCGCTGGCGCTGACCGCCGTGCTGCTGTGGGATCCGTGGGCGGTGCGGCAGGCCGGGTTCTGGCTGTCTTTCGTGGCGGTGGGCATGCTGTTCGTTGCGGGCAACCGCAGGCATCCGGAAACCGCCGCGCTGGCCTGCGGCCCCGCTGAAGCCGCGCCCGCCGGTCGGCTGCAGCGCGGCGCTCAGGCGCTGCGCCGCGCCGCGCACTCGCAGTGGGTGGCCACCATCGCACTGCTGCCGCTCACGCTATTGTTCTTTCAGCAGATCGCGGTGCTCTCGCCGCTGGCCAATGCTCTGGCGATTCCCGTGGTCACCCTGGTGGTTGCGCCGCTGGCGGTCGGCGGCTTGCTACTACCCACGCCGTTGGACGGCTGGGTGTGGCGGCTCGGGGCCTGGGCGCAGCAGGGTCTGGACGCGGTGCTGCGCCAAATGGCCGACTGGCCGCTGGCGCAGTGGCACGCCGCCGCGCCCGACGCTCTCACGCTGGCGCTGGCCGCCCTCGGCGTGCTGGCGCTGGCGCTGCCGTGGAACTGGCGGCTGCGCGCGCCCGGTCTGTTGCTGCTTCTGCCACTGGCGAGCAACCCCGGCACCGCGCCCGAGACCGGGGCGATGGAGGTGTGGTTTGCCGATGTCGGACAGGGCATGGCGGTAGTGGTGCGCACCGCGCGGCACACCCTGCTGTACGACACCGGGCCGCGACAGGCGCCGGGCGTGGACGCCGGTGGCCGCGTGCTGCTGCCGCTGCTGCACAGCCTGGGCGTACGCCGTCTCGACCGCGTGGTGGTGAGTCACGACGACAGCGATCACGCGGGCGGCGCAGCCACCCTCGCCCGCGCCCACCCCGAGGCTGATCTGCTCACCTCGGCCCCGCCGGACGCCGCCGCCCGCTACGGCCTGCAGCAGCGCCAGCCCTGCGCAGCCGGTCAGCACTGGGTCTGGGACGGCGTGGACTTCCGCATCGTCAGCCCCCCGCCCGGCGACGCCCCCAGCAGCGACAACGCCCGCTCCTGCGTGCTGCATGTGGCCGCGCGCGGCGCCTCGGTGCTGCTCACCGGCGACGTCGATCAGCCGCAGGAGCGCGCCCTGCAGCGCGCCGATCTGCTGCCCTATGCCGACGTGCTGCTGGCGCCGCATCACGGCAGCAAGACCTCGTCGAGCGAGGCCCTGCTCGACACGGTGATGCCGCGCGCCGCCGTGGTGCAGGCGGGCTACCGCAATCCGCACGGCCACCCCCACCCCGCCGTGCTAGCGCGCTACGCCGAGCGCGGCATCGCCGTCTGGCGCACCGACCAGCAGGGTGCGCTGCTGTGGCGCGACAGCGCGCCCGACACCTTCATCGCCTGGCGTGTTGCGAAACTGAATTACTGGAGCGCAAATGTGAAGCCTGCCGAGGTTTCTCGCTGAAGTTTCACACCACCCGACCTGTCTGGCCTGTATCTTGCTAAATCTGCTGCACAGCCCAATCGAGAGACGACGATGCGCTTCTACGACGAAATGACCCCCGCAGACGGCGGTGTGCGCCCCCACTACGCCCAATACGCTCACTGGCTGGCGCAGCAGCCGCCCGACACCATCAGCGCCAAGCGCGAGGAGGCCGAGCTGATCTTTCGCCGCGTGGGCATCACTTTCGCGGTGTATGGCGACGAGGCAGGCACCGAGCGGCTCATTCCGTTCGACCTGATTCCGCGCATCATTCCCGCAGCGGAATGGAAGCACCTCGAAGCCGGGCTGAAGCAGCGCGTCACCGCGCTCAACCGCTTCCTCCACGACGTCTATCACGACCAGGAAATCCTCAAGGCCGGCATCGTGCCGCAGGAGCAGGTGTTCGGCAACGCCCAGTTCCGCCCCGAGATGATGGGCATCGACCTGCCGCACCACGTCTATGCGCAGATCGCCGGCATCGACATCGTGCGCGCCGAAAACGCGCAGGGCGAGGGCGAATACTTCGTGCTCGAAGACAACCTGCGCGTGCCCTCCGGCGTGAGCTATATGCTCGAAAACCGCCGCATGATGATGCGGCTGTTCCCCGAACTGTTCGCCCGCCACAGCATCGCGCCTGTGGCGCATTACCCGGACATGCTGCTGGAGAAACTGCGCGCCGTCGCCCCGCCCAATGTGAGCGAGCCCACGGTGGTGGTGCTCACGCCGGGCATGTACAACTCGGCCTATTTTGAGCACGCCTTTGTCGCCCAGCAGATGGGGGTGGAACTAGTGGAAGGGCAAGACCTGTTCGTCAAGGACGACTTCGTCTATATGCGCACCACCCAGGGGCCGCAGCGGGTGGACGTGATCTACCGCCGCATTGACGACGACTTTCTCGACCCAGAGGTGTTCCGCGCCGAATCTGCTATCGGCTGCGCCGGGCTGATGCGAGCCTACCGCGCGGGCAACGTCAACCTGGCCAACGCCATCGGCACCGGGGTGGCCGACGACAAGTCCATCTACCCCTATGTGCCGCGCATGATCGAGTTCTACCTGGGCGAAACCCCGCTGCTGCACAACGTGCCCACCCGCATGTGCCGCGAGCCCGACAGCCTGGCCTATGCGCTGGAGCACCTGCCCGAGCTGGTGGTCAAAGAGGTGCACGGCGCCGGGGGCTATGGCATGCTGGTCGGCCCGGCCTCCACCCAAGCCGAGATCGCCGCCTTCGCCGAAAAGATCAAGGCGCATCCCGAGCACTACATCGCCCAGCCCACGCTGGCGCTGTCCACCTGCCCCACCTACGTCGAGTCGGGCATTGCGCCGCGCCACCTCGATCTACGGCCCTTCGTGCTGTCGGGCAAGACGGTGTCCATCGTGCCCGGCGGACTCACCCGGGTGGCGCTGGGCGAAGGCTCGCTGGTCGTCAACTCCTCGCAGGGCGGCGGCACCAAAGACACCTGGGTGCTCGAAAAGTAGCCCGCCCCTCGCAAACTCTCAGCCCCGAGAAACGCATCATGCTCAGCCGAACTGCCGATCACCTGTTCTGGATGGCCCGTTACACCGAACGCGCCGAAAACACCGCCCGCATGCTCGACGTGCATGTGCAGTCGGCCCTGCTGCCGCAAGGCGCCGAGGCCATGCATCTGGGCTGGCACGGCCTGCTGGGCATCTCCGAACTGACCGCCGCCTACACCGAACGTCACGGTGAGATCGACGCCGACAAGGTGCTCGACTTCATGGTGTGCGACACCGACAACCCCTCCTCCATCCAGAGCTGCCTGCGCGCCGCGCGCGAAAACGCCCGCGCGGTGCGTGGCGCCATCACCACCGAGGTCTGGGAAACGGTCAATCAGACCTGGCTGGAATCGCAGCGCATGCTGGCCAAGGGCCTGTGCCGACAAGACCCGGCGCAGTACTTCGAGTGGGTGAAATACCGCTCGCACCTCTCGCGCGGCGTGACCTCGGGCACCATGCTGCAGGACGAGGCCTATCACTTCCTGCGCATCGGCACCTTTCTGGAGCGCGCCGACAACACCGCCCGGCTGATCGACGTGAAGTTCCACGCCCGGCAGTCCGACTTTTACGGCTCAGCCAACGGCAACGGCCGGGTGCAGGAGCACGACTTCTATCACTGGTCGGGGGTGCTGCGCTCGGTCTCGGGTTTCGAGGTCTATCGCAAGGTGTACCGCGACGTCATCACCCCCGAGCGCGTGGCGGGGCTGCTCATCCTGCGGCCTGACATGCCGCGGTCACTCGCCGCCTGCATGATGGCGGTGAACAATCATTTGCAGGCCGTGGCCAACCCGCAATCGCGCGAAACCCTGCGCCGCGCCGGGCTGCTCAACGCGCAACTGCAGTTCGGTCGGCTCGACGACATCATGGCCACCGGGCTGCACGCCTATCTCACCCACTTCCTGGGGCGCATCAACGATCTGGGCGTCGGCATCAGCCAGGATTTTCTCGCCGCCTGAGGTTTCACCCCGCCGGTTCCTCACCGCCTCGACTGCTTCTCTTCAACTTTTCCAAGGTGCCCGGATGTCCATCCACGTCGCGCTCACGCACACCACCACCTACCGCTTCGACCGCCCGGTGGGCCTCTCGCCGCACGTGGTGCGCCTGCGTCCCGCGCCGCATTGCCGCACGCCCATCCTGTCGTACAGCCAGCGGGTGGAACCCGCCGGGCATTTCATCAACTGGCAGCAAGACCCGTTCTCCAACTACCTCGCCCGCCTGACCTTTCCCGAGAAAACCACGCTGCTGCAGATCACCATCGATCTGGTGGCCGAAATGTCGGTGCTCAACCCCTTCGACTTCTTTCTCGAACCCGAAGCCGAAAAATTCCCCTTCAGCTACGCCCCGGAACTAGAAGCCGAACTCGGCCCCTATCTGGCGGCTGCCCCGCTCACCCCGCGGGTCAAAGCCCTGATCGACAGCATCGACCTCACCCCGCGCCGCACGCAAGATTTCCTGGTCGATCTCAACCAGAAGTTGCAGCGCGACATCGGCTACACCGTCCGCCTCGAGCCCGGCGTGCAAACGCCCGAGCAGACGCTCGAACTCGCCTGCGGCTCCTGCCGCGATACCGGCTGGCTACTGGTGCAGGTGCTGCGCCACCTCGGTCTGGCGGCACGCTTCGTTTCCGGCTACCTCATTCAGCTCACCCCGGACGTGAAGGCGCTCGACGGCCCCACCGGAGCCGAGGCCGACTTCACCGATCTGCACGCCTGGTGCGAGGTGTATCTGCCCGGGGCCGGGTGGATCGGCCTCGACCCCACCTCCGGCCTGCTCGCAGGCGAAGGCCACATCCCCCTGGCCTGCACGCCGCAGCCCTCGGGCGCGGCCCCGGTTGAAGGCATGATCGACGAATGCGAGGTGGAGTTCAGCCATCACATGGCCGTGACCCGCATTTACGAATCGCCGCGCGTCACCAAGCCCTACACCGACGAACAGTGGCAGGCCGTGCTGACCCTGGGCGAAGTGGTCGATCAGCAACTCAAAAACGGCGACGTCCGCCTCACCCAAGGCGGCGAGCCCACCTTCGTCGCCACCACCGACCGCGACGCGCCCGAATGGAACACCGACGCGCAAGGGCCGACCAAGCGCGGCTACGCCGGCGAACTCATCAGCAAACTCATCGCCCGCTACGGCCCCGGCGGATTTCTGCATTTCGGCCAGGGCAAGTGGTACCCCGGCGAGCAATTGCCGCGCTGGGCGCTGTCGGCCATCTGGCGGCGCGACGGCCAGCCCTGCTGGCACAACTCCGAGCTGTTCGCCGACGAACGTCTGGGCGGCAGCGCCACCGCGCTCGACGCGCACACCTTCATCCTCGCCCTGGTCGATACGCTGGGCGTCAATCCGGCGCATGTGCAGACCGGCTTTGAAGACACTTGGTACTACCTGTGGCGTGAGCGCCGCCTGCCGGTCAACGTCGATCCGTTCGATTCGCGGGTCGAAGACGAACTCGAGCGCGCCCGTCTGCGCAAAGTGTTCGATCAGGGGCTGAAAACCCCCACTGGCTACGCCCTGCCCATCCGCCGCGAACCGGGCTCACCCCAGCTCAGCGGGCCGCGCTGGGTCTCCGGCCCGTGGTTCTTCCGCGACGAACGCATGTATCTATTCCCCGGCGACTCGGCCATGGGCTGGCGCCTGCCGCTGGACTCGCTGCCCTGGGCCACCGAGGGCGAGCGCGCCTCCGACTGGCCGCACGACCCCTTCGCCCCGCGCAACGGCCTGCCCGACTCCGCTGCGCTGCGGCTGCAATATGGCCCGATGCACCGCATTGGGGGCGGCTACGCCGAAGGCGGCACCGTCGGAGTGCAAAACCAGGGCGCTGACGCACCACGCCGGGGCGGCAGCGGAGGATCAGCCCCCCTGTCCAGCGGTGATGGCCAGCGGTTGCGGCCCGGCGATAGCCGCCACCCCGACCGCTTCGAGTCAGCCGGCTGGATTTTGCGCACCGCGCTGTGCGTGGAGGCGCGCGGCGGCATTCTGTATGTGTTCATGCCGCCGCTGGTTTCGGCGGAAGACTATCTTGACCTGCTCGCCGCCATCGAGACTACGGCGCAGCGCCTGCGGGTCAAGCTGGTGCTCGAAGGCTACCCGCCGCCGCGCGACCCGCGGCTCGACCTGCTGCAGGTCACGCCCGACCCCGGCGTCATCGAAGTCAACATCCATCCGGCGCACAACTGGGCGGAAATCGTCGATCACACCGAATTCCTCTACCAGGCCGCGTTTGAAACCCGGCTGGGTGCGGAGAAGTTCATGCTCGACGGTCGCCATACCGGCACCGGCGGCGGCAACCATGTGGTGCTCGGCGGCGCCACGCCGGCCGACAGCCCCTTCCTGCGACGCCCCGATCTGCTGGCCAGCCTGATCGCCTACTGGCACAACCATCCCAGCTTGAGCTATTTGTTCTCGGGCCTGTTCATCGGCCCCACCAGCCAGGCACCGCGAGTGGACGAAGCGCGCGACGATCAGGTCTATGAACTCGAAATCGCCCTGGCCGAGCTGCGCGCCAACCGCGCGCGCTACGGCGTCGACGCTCCACCTTGGTTTGTCGATCGCACCCTGCGCAACATCCTGATCGACGTCACCGGCAACACCCATCGCAGCGAGTTCTGCATCGACAAGCTCTACAGCCCGGACGGCGCCACCGGCCGCCTCGGCCTGCTCGAACTGCGCGCCTTCGAGATGCCGCCGCACGCCCGCATGAGCGTGGTGCAGCAACTGCTGCTGCGCGCGCTCATCGCCCGCTTCTGGCACGCGCCCTACACCGCCGCACTGCAGCGCTGGGGCACCGCGCTACACGACCGCTTCCTGCTGCCCACCTTCATTGCGATGGACTTCGACGACGTGCTGATCGAACTGCGCGAGGCCGGGTTCGACTTCGACCCGCAATGGTTCGCGCCGCATCACACCTTCCGCTTCCCGCTGCTGGGCGATTACGCAGTGAGCGGCATGAAGCTGGAACTGCGCATGGCGCTCGAACCCTGGCATGTCATGGGCGAAGAAGGCGCGGCGGGCACCACGGTGCGCTATGTCGATTCCTCGCTGGAACGAGTGGAGGTGAAAATCAGCGGCCTGACCGACAGCCGCCATGTGCTCACGGTCAACGGCCAGGCCGTGCCGCTGCAACCCACCGGGCGCAGCGGCGAGTTTGTCTGTGGCGTGCGCTACCGCGCGTGGCATCCCCCCTCGGCGCTGCACCCTGGCATTGGCGTGCACGCGCCGCTGACCTTCGATCTGATCGATACCTGGATGGAGCGCTCGCTGGGCGGCTGCCAGTACCACGTCGAGCACCCGGGCGGCAGCAATCCCACCGCCTTCCCAGTCAACTCCTACGAGGCCGAGAGCCGCCGTCTGTCGCGCTTTTTCCGCATGGGCCACACGCCGGGCCGCATGCGGGTGGCGCCGGTGCATCCCAGCCTGGAATTCCCCTTCACCCTGGATTTGCGAACGGGCGCGTGAAATTTGACCGAAATCGGGGGATGCCCGCCGCCGTCTCGGCGTCCCCCGCATGCCACAATGTCATATGGTCAGCCTGTTCCAATCTCAATCACAATCGCAAGGCTCATTCGATCCGGGTGAAGACTGTGCCGCGCTCGCCCGCGACTTGGCTTCCCCCGTCATCCCCGGACACTGGGACGAATTGCGCGGCGGCGTCTCCGATGGCGGGGCGGGTGCGGCGCTGGCCCCGCTCTGGGATCACTTTTTTCGCCTGCTCGGCTCCGGCGGCTTCGACAGCCTGAGCGCCCGGCAGCAGCAGTTGCTGCAGCAGATTCACGACGACGGCGTGACCTACAACGTC
>NZ_NCKP01000142.1:0-1004 GCF_002282795.1 Thiomonas sp. 13-64-67 | reverse complement strand
GCGACATTGATCAGATGGAATTTCGACGGATCAATGGCCATGGAGTGTCCGGCCATAGAGGTTCGCAAGTTCGGCGAGCTCGCCGTGGCTGCACAGCAGAGCTTCGGCCAAACGACCAATGCTGATCACACCAGCGCTGAAACCCTCGAAGCACAGGCCGACGTAGAAGTCCGAAAGGCCAAGCTCCAGGAGGTGAGCTTTGCGCTGGCGCTGCTTGGTGTTAAGGCTGTCGGGCAGCTCGGGATCGAACTTAGCTTCGCTCGGCACGCGCAATCGGCGGATGCGGTCGTAGTTGGCTTGATTGATGAGTTTGGCCTCTTTGAGAGCGATGGCAAGCGCGACGCAGCTCACTCGCAAATCGTTGGCCCATCGCTGGGCATCCGCATCGCTCCACTGGTTTGGCGGCGGCAGCTTCTTCAAGAAGGCGGGCGGCATCAAAAAACACGATGCGAAGCGATTGGCACGAAGTTCCAAATAGTCCGACCCGCTGGGACTATCGAAACTGACGCTGGCGCCTTGCGCAGAGTCGAAGATCGCGTGGGCCATTTCGTGAGCAGCGCTGAATCGCTGGCGGTAAACGTCTTCGCTGTGGTTGACCAAGGCGCACTTTCCGGCAACCGGATGCATGATGAAAAGGCCGGAGATGTTCGAGTTGCCTAACTTGCGGCGGAAGACATGGACGCCTACGCTGCGAAATTCCGCGTAGACATCGCGTGGGACCACGCGGTCATCATGTCCCAGAGCGGCGCGCAGTCGCGCGGCGGCGGCCTCGCCGTGGCCTTT
Organism: Thiomonas sp. 13-64-67; assembly: GCF_002282795.1. Lineage (NCBI taxonomy): Bacteria > Pseudomonadati > Pseudomonadota > Betaproteobacteria > Burkholderiales > Thiomonas > Thiomonas sp. 13-64-67. Next base: position 221 of record NZ_NCKP01000142.1, on the reverse strand, counting down.
AAAGAAGTCGCCGCTGGGCGAAAAGGAAAAGTCCTTGGGTGGACGCCCCAGATCCCTCATCAAGAAGTCTTCGGTTTCGCACAGGTATAGGAAGTCTTGGATGGCCCGGCGATCTTCCTTCGTGAAGTCGTTGCCATGGGCGCGGTAGAGCGTCTCGGTTTGCTCGAACGGCGCCACCTGTTCGTTTGAGATGAAGAACTTGAAGTCGCAGCGATAGTGGT
>NZ_NCKP01000141.1:0-1004 GCF_002282795.1 Thiomonas sp. 13-64-67 | reverse complement strand
ATATCCAGACTTTAGCGCCAACGCCCGGAAAAGACTACCCACAGACCTGGAACGAGTTCCTCGACTGGTTTGGCACCGAAGAGGCGTGTCTGACGTACCTGGAACGATTGCGCTGGTCCAGCGGATTTGTTTGCCCACGCTGCGGCTGCGCTGGGCAGGCCTATCGCGCCACGCGTGGCCGGCTGATGTGCCCGAGCTGCCAGCACCAGAGTTCGGTGACCGCCGGCACCATCTTCGACAAGACCCGCACGCCACTGCGCGTGTGGCTGGCTGCGGCCTGGTACCTGACCAACCAGAAGCAAGGTGTGAGCGCTTTGGGGTTGCAGCGCGTGCTGGGGCTGGGCAGCTACCAGACCGCGTGGACCATGCTGCACCGACTGCGTCGTGCCATGGTTCGCCCGGGCCGCGAGCAACTCAGGGGGTTGGTCGAAGTTGACGAGACCTACCTGTCCATCACGGACAGACAAGCCCCCATCTCTCCCAAAGGGCGCAAGAGCAGCACGAGCAAGGTGCTGGTGGTGATGGCAGTGGAGATGCTGGAGCCCAAGGGGTTTGGCCGCATCCGCCTGCGCCGCATTGCCAACGATTCCGCCTCGTGTGTGATGCCGTTCGTGCAGGAGGTCATCGAGCCAGGCGCACAGGTGCGCACGGACGGCTCGGCCGCCTATCGGTCGTTGACGGAGTTGGGCTTCACCCATCAGCGCACGGTCATGCTGGGCTCCGATGTCCCCGCCCATGTCTCGATGGCAGGAGTGCATCGGGTGGCCGCTCTGGTGCAACGCTGGATTCTGGGCACCCACCATGGCTCGGTGCAGCCCGAACACCTGGATGCCTATCTGGACGAGTTCGTGTTCCGTTTCAACCGCCGCACGTCCAACTCGCGGGGCCTGTTGTTCTACCGGTTGCTGCAACAAGCCGTCGCCACTGCACCGGTGACCTACCGCGATGTGGTGCGAAAGGCTTGAATGTTTGGGTGACGGCCATAGAATGCATGTACTGGGTAT
>NZ_NCKP01000050.1:0-12663 GCF_002282795.1 Thiomonas sp. 13-64-67 | reverse complement strand
CAACGTCAGCATCACCGTCAAGCTCATCGCCCCGATCGCGATGGAAGAAGGTCTGCGCTTCGCCATCCGGGAAGGCGGTCGTACCGTCGGCGCCGGGGTCGTGGCCAAGATCATCGAGTAAATCGTTCAACCTGGATTCGGTGTGGCTTCTGGAGAAATCTGGCGTGCGCTCCGAACTAGGGTTTTGTGAGGGCGCTCTGCGGGGCCAGCCCGAATCTGTTTGAATTGCGGCCGTTGCCTGTTTCGCAGACAACGGCCTTGGTGCTAGAAGGTACAGGGGCATAGCTCAATTGGCAGAGCGTCGGTCTCCAAAACCGAAGGTTGGGGGTTCGATTCCCTCTGCCCCTGCCACTCCGAACCGTTTCGGGGTTGAACGCGCGTAAATCCATATGGCGAATCCGTCTGTCGAAACCGTCTCCACTGGGGCGGACAAAGCTAAGTTGGGGGCGGCAGCGGTCTTGCTGCTCGCCGCGCTGGGCTTGTTTTATGGTCTGGCCGGGCAGCCCATGTGGGTGCGCGTCGTCACGTTCCTGGTACTGCTGGCGGGCGCGGTTGTGGTGTTTTTCCTCTCCGAGCCGGGGCGTGCGCTCATTGCCTACGGGCAGGATGCGGTGCGCGAAACCAAGAAGGTGGTTTGGCCGACGCGCAAAGAGGCCATGCAGATGACGGGCATCGTATTTGCGTTTGTTATTTTGATGGCCCTTTTTCTCTGGCTGACCGACAAATCGCTGGAATATGTGCTCTACGACCTGATCCTTGGTTGGAAGCGCTAGGAGCATGAGTATGGCTGAAGCACAAACGATGGCGGCGCAAGCTGGCAAGCAATGGTATGTCGTCCACGCCTATTCCGGCATGGAGAAGGCCGTGCAGCGCAACCTCGCCGAGCGCATTGAGCGCGCGGGGATGCAAACCAAATTCGGGCGCATTCTGGTGCCGACGGAAGAAGTCGTCGAAATCAAGAATGGCCATAAAAGTATTACCGAACGTCGCTTTTTCCCGGGCTATGTGCTTGTGGAAATGGAAATGGACGACGCGACCTGGCATTTGGTCAAGCACACCAGCAAGGTGACCGGTTTCGTGGGCGGCGCCAAAAATCGCCCCGTGCCGATCAGCGAGGCGGATGTCAACAAGATCATGAGCCAGATGCAGGAGGGTGCGGACAAGCCGCGTCCCAAGGTGCAGTTCGAGGTGGGCGAAATGGTCCGCATCAAGGAAGGCCCGTTCACCGACTTCAACGGCAATGTGGAAGAGGTGAACTACGAAAAGTCGCGGCTTCGCGTCTCGGTCACCATCTTTGGTCGTGCCACGCCGGTTGAATTGGAGTTTCAGCAGATTGAGCGGCTTTGACCGCTTGTTGATCTGCATGGTTGTTTGCGAGCAACTGCAAATCGTTTGATTGCTGCCGCCCATCCCGCCCGGGTTGCAGTGTGAGTCGTAAAGGGCGGGTTTCGGGGAGCCTTGTGAAAACAAAGGCGCTCGTACCCATTCGGAGTCACTATGGCAAAGAAAATTGTCGGCTTCATCAAGCTGCAAGTGCCAGCTGGTAAAGCCAATCCCTCGCCGCCAATCGGCCCGGCGCTCGGTCAACGCGGCCTCAACATCATGGAGTTCTGCAAGGCGTTCAACGCGCAGACTCAAGGTGTGGAGCCGGGCCTCGCGCTGCCGGTGGTCATCACCGCCTTCGCGGACAAATCGTTCACCTTCATCATCAAGACCCCGCCTGCCGGAGTGTTGATCAAGAAGGCCATCAAGCTCGACAAAGGCTCGGCCAAACCGCATACCGACAAGGTCGGCAAGATCACCCGGGCTCAGCTCGAAGAGATCGCCAACACCAAGATGAAAGACCTGACGGCCGCCGATCTCGACGCGGCTGTTCGCACTATCGCGGGCACGGCCCGTTCGATGGGCGTTACTGTGGAGGGCGTGTAAATGGCCAAGATGCCCAAACGTTATGCGGCCTTGCGAGCCAAGGTCGATTCCAACAAGCTGTACGCGCTGGATGATGCGCTGGTGTTGGTCAAGGAGTGCGCGGTCGCCAAGTTCGACGAATCCATCGACGTGGCGGTGAGCCTCGGCGTGGATACCCGCAAGTCTGACCAGGTCGTGCGGGGTTCGGTCGTGCTGCCCGCGGGCACCGGCAAGATCAAGCGCGTAGCCGTGTTCGCCCAAGGCGCCAAGGCTGAAGAGGCCAAGGCCGCTGGTGCGGACATCGTTGGTTTTGAGGACTTGGCGGAGCAGGTCAAGGCCGGCAACCTCAATTTCGACATCGTCATCGCCTCACCCGACGCCATGCGCGTAGTCGGTGCGCTGGGTCAGATTCTCGGCCCACGCGGCATGATGCCCAACCCCAAGGTGGGTACTGTGACGCCGGACGTCGCGGGTGCGGTGAAAAACGCCAAAGCCGGTCAGGTGCAGTTCCGTGCCGACAAGGCCGGCATCGTGCATGGCACGATCGGCCGCGCCTCGTTTGGCCCCGATGCGCTCCGCCGCAATCTGGCCGCGCTGATCGAAGCGCTACAAAAAGCGCGTCCGCAAGCGGCCAAGGGCATCTACCTGAAAAAGGTGGCGGTTTCGTCCACCATGGGCATTGGCGTGCGCGTCGATACCGCCACGGTGAACGCCGCGGTCGCCGGGCAGTAAATGTTTGAAGCAGTCCCGGCCGGTTGAAATGATCGGTCGGGCCTGAGCAGGAATGAGTAGCAGCAATTGGTGGGCCGATGCGGTGATTTTCATGCCGCTTCGGGCGATCCAAGACCGCAGGCGCGAGACGGCAGTCTCGCTTAATTCGACGTCATGCCTGCGACGTCGGGTCTGCGCAGATGGCGAACCCGCTGGACGAGAGAATGGGCAAGGTGCGAACGTTGCCTGTAGTCACTCCAGAGGACGCTTGTTTAGGCGCCTTGAGCCGCTAGGGTTCAAGGCAATTTCTTCAGGAGTCAATCTTGAGTCTTAACCGCTCTGAAAAGCAAGCTTCAGTCGAGGAAATCTCGGCGCTGGCAGCCAAGGCGCAATCCCTGGTTCTGGCCGAGTATCGCGGCATTGCAGTCGAGCAGATGACCAAGCTGCGCAAGCAGGCTCGCGAAAACGGGGTGCATCTCCAGGTGTTCAAGAACACCCTGGCCAAGCGCGCCGTTTCGGGAACCTCATGCGAAGTTATCGCCGGTGAAATGGCAGGCCCGCTGATCTACGGATTTTCCGAAGATGCAGTAGCCGCCGCCCGGGTCATCAACGACTTTGCCAAAACCAATGACAAGCTGGTCATTCGCTCGGGTGTGGTCAACGGCAAGGCGCTCGACGCCGCCGGGGTCAAGACCCTTGCCAGCATTCCGTCGCGCGAAGTGCTGCTGGCGCGTCTGCTGGGTGTCATGCAGGCTCCCGTGTCCGGCTTTGCCGTGGCGCTGGGCCAGTTGGCGAAAAAACGCGAAACCGAAGCAGCCTGATCAGGCTGAAGCTTTCAACATTCTCTTTTCAAACATTTATCTCGGAGTCAACAAATGGCAATGAATCAACAGGAAATCCTCGACGCAGTCGGCGGCATGACCGTCATGGAACTCAACGACCTGGTCAAGGCGTTCGAAGAAAAATTCGGCGTGTCCGCTGCCGCGATGGCCGTGGCCGCTCCTGGCGCGGGTGGCGGTGCTGCCGCTGCCGTGGAAGAGCAGACCGAATTCAACGTGATCCTGACGGAAGTCGGCGCGAACAAGGTCAGCGTCATCAAGGCCGTGCGCGAACTGACGGGCCTGGGCCTGAAAGAAGCCAAGGATCTGGTGGACGGCGCGCCCAAGGCTGTCAAGGAAGCCGTGGCCAAGGCCGATGCCGAAGCTGCGAAGAAGAAGCTGGAAGAAGCCGGCGCCAAGGCTGAAATCAAGTAAGTCTATGGTTTTGCGTGGGCCCGGAAGGTCAATTGGCCTTCCGGGCTTTCGCGCCTTCTGCCGGTTCAGGCCGGTAGCTTGGTTACCACATGGCCTGGGGTGAGCCCGGGTTATGCGATAACTGATTTTGTCCCTGTGGAGCGGAGCGTATCCATGTCCTACTCGTTCACTGAGAAAAAGCGCATTCGGAAAAGTTTTGGCAGCCGCCAAAGTGTTCTGGATGTCCCCTATCTGCTGGCTACGCAGATCAACTCCTACGAGGCCTTTTTGCAAAAAGACCTTCCCTTGCCGCAGCGCAAGGACGAAGGGCTGGAAGCGGCGTTCCGCGCCATTTTCCCCATCGTGTCGCACAACCAGTATGTGCGCATGGAATACAACGGCTACACCCTGGCACGCCCGGTGTTCGACGTGCGCGAATGCCAGCAGCGCGGCCTGACCTTTGCGTCGGCACTGCGGGCCAAAGTGCGCCTGATCGTGATGGACCGCGAAGCGGCCAAGCCCACGGTCAAGGAGGTGAAGGAGCAGGAGGTCTATATGGGCGAGATTCCGCTCATGACCGACAAGGGTTCCTTCATCATCAACGGTACCGAGCGGGTGATCGTCAGCCAGCTGCACCGCTCGCCCGGCGTGTTTTTCGAGCACGACAAGGGCAAGACCCACAGCTCGGGCAAGCTGCTGTTTTCCGCCCGCATCATTCCCTACCGTGGCTCCTGGCTCGACTTCGAATTCGATGCCAAGGACATTCTGTATTTCCGCGTCGACCGTCGCCGCAAGATGCCGGTCACCATTCTGCTCAAGGCCCTGGGCCTGAATCCCGAGCAGATCCTGGCGCACTTCTTTGCCTTCGATCACATGCAGTTGATGGACGATGGCGCTTTGCTCGAATTCGTGCCCGACCATTTCAAGGGTGAAGTGGCCCGCTTCGACCTGATCGACCAGAATGGCAAAGTGGTTGTCGCCAAGGACAAGCGCATCAACACCCGCCATCTGCGCGAGCTGGAGCAGGGCGGCACGCAACGCTTGTCGGTGCCGGAAGACTTCCTGCTGGGCAAAGTGCTGGCGCGCAACCTGGTGTCACAAGACACCGGCGAGATCGTGGCTCGCGCCAATGAGGAGCTCACCGAGGCGCTGCTGAAGAAAATCCGCGAAGCCGGCATTCAGCAGATCCAGACCCTTTACATCAATGACCTCGACCAGGGCGCGTTCATTTCGCAAACCCTGCGCATCGATGAAGTGGCCGACCAGCTCGGGGCCAAGGTGGCGATCTACCGCATGATGCGCCCCGGCGAGCCGCCGACCGAAGACGCCGTCGAGGCCTTGTTCAACCGCCTGTTCTTCGACGCTGACGCCTACGACTTGTCGCGCGTGGGCCGCATGAAGTTCAACCGTCGCCTCGGCCGTGAAGAGATCGAAGGCGAGATGGTGCTGTCGCATGAAGACATCATGGCGGTCATCAAGCTGCTGGTCGAGTTGCGCAACGGCCGCGGCGAAGTCGATGACATCGACCACCTCGGCAACCGCCGGGTGCGCTGCGTGGGCGAGCTGGCCGAGAATCAGTTCCGTGCCGGGCTGTCTCGCATCGAGCGCGCGGTGAAGGAACGTCTGGGCCAGGCCGAGACCGAAAACCTGATGCCGCACGACTTCATCAACTCCAAGCCCATCTCGGCGGCGATCAAGGAATTCTTCGGCTCCTCGCAACTCTCGCAGTTCATGGACCAGACCAACCCGCTGTCGGAAATCACCCACAAGCGCCGCGTTTCGGCCCTGGGCCCGGGTGGTTTGACGCGCGAGCGCGCTGGTTTTGAAGTGCGCGACGTGCATCCCACGCACTACGGTCGCGTCTGCCCGATCGAAACGCCGGAAGGCCCGAACATCGGTCTGATCAACTCGCTGGCGCTGTTCGCTCGGTTGAACGAATACGGCTTCATCGAGACGCCTTATCGCCGCGTGATCGATCGCAAGGTGACTGACCAGATCGACTACCTCTCGGCCATCGAAGAAGGCAAGTACGTCATCGCCCAGGCCAATGCCGGCATGGACGAGCACGGCATGCTCAACGACGAGTTGGTGTCTGCTCGCGAAGCTGGCGAGTCCATCATGGTCTCGCCCGAGCGGGTGCAGTACATGGACGTGTCGCCCAGCCAGATCGTGTCGGCCGCAGCCTCGCTCGTGCCCTTCCTGGAGCACGACGATGCCAACCGCGCGCTGATGGGCGCCAACATGCAGCGTCAAGCCGTGCCCGTGCTGCGTCCTGAAAAGCCCCTGGTCGGCACCGGGGTCGAGCGCGTGACCGCGGTCGACTCGGGCACCGTGGTCACCGCCTTGCGCGGCGGCGTGGTGGACTATGTGGACAGCGCCCGCATCGTGGTGCGCGTCAATGACGACGAAACCCAGGCGGGCGAAGTTGGCGTGGACATCTACAACCTCATCAAGTACCAGCGTTCCAACCAGAACACCAACATCCACCAGCGCCCGCTGGTCAAGCGCGGCGACAAACTCGCCAAAGGTGATGTGGTGGCCGACGGCGCCTCGACCGATCTCGGCGAACTGGCGCTGGGCCAGAACATGCTGGTGGCCTTCATGCCGTGGAACGGCTACAACTACGAAGATTCGATCCTGCTGTCCGAGCGCGTGGTGGCTGAAGATCGCTTCACCTCCATCCACATCGAAGAGCTGAACGTCCCGGCGCGCGACACCAAGCTGGGCTCCGAAGAAATCACTCGCGACATTCCCAACCTGTCCGAGCACCAATTGGCGCGACTGGACGAGTCGGGCATCATTTACGTGGGCGCGGAAGTAGAAGCGGGCGACGTGCTGGTGGGCAAGGTCACCCCCAAGGGCGAGACCCAGCTCACCCCGGAAGAGAAGCTGCTGCGCGCCATCTTCGGCGAAAAGGCGTCCGACGTGAAGGACACCTCGCTGCGCGTGCCCTCGGGCATGTACGGCACCGTCATTGACGTGCAGGTGTTCACCCGCGAAGGCATCCCGCGTGACAAGCGCGCCCAGCAGATCATCGACGACGAGCTCAAGCGCTATCGCCTTGACCTCAACGACCAGATGCGCATCGTCGAGGCCGATACCTTCGACCGTCTGGGCAAGCTGCTCACCGGCAAGACCGCCAACGGCGGCCCGAACAAGCTGGCCAAGGGCGCAACCATCACCGCCGACTACCTGGGCGAGACCGACCGCTATAACTGGTTCGACATCCGCCCGGCGGATGAAGCTCTGGCGCAGCAGATGGAACAGCTCAAGGACTCGCTGGAGAAGCGCCGCCACGCCTTCGATCTGATGTTCGAAGAGAAGCGCCGCAAGCTCACCCAGGGCGACGAGCTGCCCACCGGCGTGCTCAAGATGGTCAAGGTTTACCTGGCCGTCAAGCGCCGCCTGCAGCCGGGCGACAAGATGGCCGGCCGTCACGGCAACAAGGGTGTGGTGTCCAAGATCGTTCCGGTCGAAGACATGCCGCACATGCCTGATGGCACCACGGTGGACATCGTGCTCAACCCGCTGGGCGTGCCGTCGCGCATGAACATCGGGCAGATTCTCGAAACCCACCTGGGCTGGGCCTCGATCGGCATCGGCAAACGGGTCAACGACATGCTGCAGTCGCATGCCAAGGCGGCCGAGTTGCGCAAATTCCTGGGCACGCTATACAACTTCAGCGGCAAGCAGGAAGCGCTCGATCAGCTCAGCGACGCCGAAGTGCTTGAACTCGCCAGCAACCTCAAGGCCGGTCTGCCCATCGCCAGCCCGGTGTTCGACGGCGCCAGCGAAGCCGAAATCGGCCAGATGCTCGACCTGGCCTATCCCGACGAGATCGCCGAGAAGCTGCAGCTCACTGCGGCGAAAAAGCAGGTCATGCTGACCGATGGCCGCACCGGCGAAGTCTTCGAGCGCCCGGTGACCGTGGGCATCATGCATGTGCTCAAGCTGCATCACCTGGTTGACGACAAGATGCACGCCCGCTCCACCGGCCCGTACTCGCTGGTCACGCAGCAGCCGCTGGGCGGCAAGGCGCAGTTCGGCGGTCAGCGTTTCGGCGAGATGGAAGTCTGGGCGCTCGAAGCCTACGGCGCCTCGTATGTGCTGCAGGAAATGCTCACCGTCAAGTCCGACGATACGCAGGGCCGCACCAAGATGTACGAGAGCATCGTCAAGGGCGACCACATCATCGAAGCCGGGATGCCCGAGTCGTTCAACGTGCTGATCAAGGAAATCCGTTCCCTGGGTCTGGACATCGAACTCGAACGCAATTGATTGATGCCGCGCCCGGTGCCGCTTGGTTGCGCCGGGCAAGCAACTGAAGGAGTGAAAGCATGAAAGCGCTACTCGACCTGTTCAAGCAGTTTCATCAGGATGAGCATTTCGACGCCATTCGCATCGGCCTGGCGTCGCCGGAAAAAATCCGGTCCTGGTCGTTCGGTGAGGTGAAGAAGCCCGAGACCATCAATTACCGCACGTTCAAGCCCGAGCGCGACGGCCTGTTTTGCGCCAAGATCTTCGGCCCGATCAAGGACTATGAATGCCTGTGCGGCAAGTACAAGCGCCTCAAGCACCGCGGCGTGATTTGCGAGAAGTGCGGCGTTGAAGTCACCCAGAGCAAGGTGCGCCGCGAGCGCATGGGCCATATCGACATGGCCAGCCCGGTGGCGCACATCTGGTTTCTCAAGAGCCTGCCGTCGCGTCTGGGCATCGTGCTCGACATGCCGCTGCGCGACATCGAGCGCGTGCTGTATTTCGAAGCCTATGTGGTCACCGACCCCGGCATGACGCCGCTCAAGGCCGGCCAGGTGCTGTCTGAAGACGAATACGCCGCCAAGCGCACCGAGTTCGGCGAAGAGTTCGTCGCGTTCATGGGGGCCGAGGGCGTTCACGCCCTGCTGCACAACATGGACCTCGATCTGGAGATCGAGAAGCTGCGCGGCGACATGACCGGCTCCGACACCAAGGTCAAGAAAAACGTCAAGCGCCTCAAAGTGATGCAGGCGTTCAAGGATTCGGGCGCCAAGCCGGAATGGATGGTCATGACGGTGCTGCCGGTGCTGCCGCCCGATCTGCGTCCGCTCGTTCCCCTGGACGGCGGCCGCTTTGCCACCTCCGACCTCAACGATCTGTACCGCCGTGTCATCAACCGCAACAACCGCCTGCGCCGTTTGCTGGAACTATCCGCGCCCGAAATCATTGTGCGCAACGAAAAGCGCATGCTGCAGGAAGCGGTCGATTCGCTGATGGACAACGGCCGTCGCGGCAAGGCGATGGTGGGGCAGAACAAGCGCCCGCTCAAGTCGCTGGCCGACATGATCAAGGGCAAGAGCGGCCGCTTCCGCCAGAATCTGCTGGGCAAGCGCGTCGACTACTCGGGCCGTTCGGTCATTACCGTGGGCCCGACGCTCAAGCTGCATCAGTGCGGTCTGCCCAAGCTGATGGCGCTGGAACTGTTCAAGCCCTTCATTTTCCACAAGCTCGAAACCATGGGCGTGGCCACCACCATCAAGGCGGCCAAGAAGGAAGTTGAATCGCAGACCCCGATCGTCTGGGACATTCTCGAAGATGTGATCCGCGAGCATCCGGTCATGCTCAACCGCGCGCCCACGCTGCACCGCCTGGGCATTCAGGCCTTCGAGCCCATGCTGATCGAAGGCAAGGCCATCCAGCTGCACCCGCTGGTCTGCGCCGCGTTCAACGCCGACTTCGACGGCGACCAGATGGCCGTGCACGTGCCGCTGTCGCTGGAAGCGCAGGTGGAAGCCCGCGCGCTGATGCTGGCGTCGAACAACATCCTGTTTCCGGCCAACGGCGAACCGTCCATCGTGCCGTCGCAGGATATGGTGCTGGGCCTGTACTACGCCACCCGCGAGCGCATCAACGGCAAAGGCGAGGGCATCGTGTTCGCCGACGTGTCCGAAGTGCACCGCGCGCTCGACGCCAAGCAGGTGGAAATCACCAGCCGGGTCAGCGTACGTCTGACCGAGTACGAAAAAGACAAGGCCACTGGCAGCTTCACCCCCAAGACCGCCGTGGTGGAAACCACCGTGGGCCGCGCGATCCTGTCGGAAATTCTGCCCAAGGGCCTGCCGTTCAGCGTGATGAACAAGGCGCTGAAAAAGAAGGAAATCTCGCGCCTGATCAACTCGTCGTTCCGCCGTTGCGGCCTGCGCGAAACCGCGATCTTCGCCGACAAGCTGCTGCAGTCGGGCTTCTCGCTGGCGACCAAGGCCGGCATCTCGATCAGCATCGACGACATGCTGATTCCGGAAGAGAAGTACACGGTCATCGCTCGCGCCGAAAAGGAAGTCAAGGAAATCGAGCAGCAGTACTCCTCCGGTCTGGTGACGCAGGGCGAGCGCTACAACAAGGTGGTGGACATCTGGGGCCGTGCGGGCGATGAAGTCGGCAAGGCGCTGATGAATCACCTCTCCAACCAGACGGTCAAGGATCGCCATGGCAAGGACGTGCGTCAAGAGTCGTTCAATTCCATCTACATGATGGCCGACTCGGGCGCCCGTGGCTCCGCTGCGCAGATCCGTCAGCTCGCTGGCATGCGCGGCCTGATGGCCAAGCCAGACGGCTCCATCATCGAGACCCCCATCACGGCGAACTTCCGTGAAGGCCTGAACGTGCTGCAGTACTTCATCTCCACGCACGGCGCGCGCAAGGGTCTGGCCGACACCGCGCTGAAGACTGCGAACTCCGGCTACCTCACCCGCCGTCTGGTGGACGTGACGCAGGATCTGGTGGTCACCGAGCACGATTGCGGCACGGCCAACGGCACCAATATGCGCGCGCTGGTCGAAGGCGGCGAAGTCATCGAATCGTTGCGCGACCGCGTGCTCGGCCGTGTGGCCGCTGTCGACGTGGTCAACCCCGAGACCCAGGAGGTCATCGTTCCGGCGGGCGAGATGCTCGATGAAGACATGCTCGATTTGGTCGAAGCTGCCGGTATCGACGAGATCAAGGTGCGCACCGCGCTGACCTGCGAAACCCGCTACGGCATCTGCGCCAAGTGCTACGGCCGCGACCTCGGCCGCGGCACGCTGGTGACCAATGGCGAAGCGGTCGGCGTGATCGCCGCGCAGTCCATCGGCGAACCCGGCACCCAGCTGACCATGCGGACTTTCCACATCGGCGGCGCGGCATCGCGTGCAGCAGTCGTGTCCAGTGTGGAAGCCAAGAGTGCGGGCACGGTGCGCTTCACCGCCACCATGCGCTATGTCACCAACACCAAGGGCGAGCAGGTGGTCATCACCCGCTCGGGCGAGGTACTGATCACTGACGACCACGGCCGCGAGCGCGAGCGTCACAAGGTGCCTTACGGCGCCACGCTGTTCGTCAAGGACGGCATGGTGATCAAGGCCGGCACGCTGGTGGCCAACTGGGATCCGCTGACCCGCCCCATCATCACCGAGTACGCGGGACAGACCAAGTTCGAGAACGTCGAAGAAGGCGTGACCGTGGCCAAGCAGGTGGACGAAGTCACCGGCCTGTCCACCCTGGTGGTCATCGACCCGAAACGCCGCGGCTCTGCCAAGGTGGTACGTCCACAAGTCAAGCTGCTCAACGAGCAGGGCCAAGAGGTCAAGATTCCGGGCACCGATCACGCAGTGACCATCGGCTTCACCGTGGGCGCGCTGATCCAGGTGCGCGACGGCCAAGACGTAGGCCCGGGCGAAGTGCTCGCGCGCATCCCGATGGAAGGCCAGAAGACCCGCGACATCACCGGCGGTCTGCCGCGCGTGGCCGAGTTGTTCGAGGCCCGCTCGCCCAAGGACGCCGGCATGCTGGCCGAAACCACCGGCACCGTCTCCTTCGGCAAGGAAACCAAAGGCAAGGTCCGCCTGGTCATCACCGACCTGGACGGTAACTCCAACGAGTTCCTGATCCCGAAGGAAAAGAACGTGCTGGTGCACGAAGGACAGGTCGTCAACAAGGGCGAGCTTATCGTCGACGGCCCCGCCGAGCCGCAGGACATCCTGCGTCTGCTGGGGGTCGAGGCCTTGGCGCGCTACATCGTTGACGAAGTGCAGGACGTCTACCGTCTGCAGGGCGTGAAGATCAACGACAAGCACATCGAGGTCATCGTTCGCCAGATGCTGCGCCGCGTCGAAATCAAAGACCCGGGCGACACCGACTACATCGCGGGCGAACAGGCCGAGCGTTCCCAGGTGCTGGCGCGCAATGACGTGCTCCTGCGCGAGGGCAAGATGCCCGCCACCTTCAACAACCTGCTGCTGGGCATCACCAAGGCCAGCCTGTCCACCGACAGCTTCATCTCCGCCGCGTCCTTCCAGGAGACCACGCGCGTGCTGACCGAAGCCGCCATCATGGGCAAGCGCGACGAACTGCGTGGCTTAAAGGAAAACGTCATCGTCGGCCGCCTCATCCCCGCAGGCACCGGCCTGGCGTTCCACCAGGCGCGCAAGGCGAAGGATGCGATGGACCAGGCCGACCGCGCAGCCCAGGCCGCCGCCGAACTGCAGGCGCTCGAAGACAGCACCCTGCACTCGGCAGAATCCGACAACGCATCTGATCAAACCTGATTTCAAGGCCCCCAATCGCCAATTAAGACATAGGCGAACGGGGCGCCTTGCACAAAGGGCGGCCTTCAAGTATGATTTACAGCTTCCAGCGCGGGGTGGAGCAGCTCGGTAGCTCGTCGGGCTCATAACCCGAAGGTCACAGGTTCAAATCCTGTCCCCGCAACCAACGTTAATTGACAGACGCCGGCCAGCCCGGCGTTTGTCATTTCTGCGACAAGCTCACCCCCCTCAGGAACCAGGCGAATCTCACCCAC
>NZ_NCKP01000049.1:0-13202 GCF_002282795.1 Thiomonas sp. 13-64-67 | reverse complement strand
TGGCGGCGCAGATCGTTGGCCTCCCACCTGGGCAGCACAAAGCTGAAAGCCCAGGCCAGCGCCGCGCCGATCAGCGTGTCTTGCAGGCGCTGGGTGACCAGAAACTGGGTGCCCGGCTCCAGCAAGGCCACGAGCAGCAGGGCGTTGACGCTGGCGAACAGGGCCGTGAAGCGGTAGTTGAGGGTGATGAAGGTGCGCGCAAAGGCCAGGGAGACAAACACCCCCAGCGTCATCACCCCCAACGACGGGTGGGTGGAGAGCAGGGCCGCGACCAGGATGCAGCCCAGCAACGTGCCCAGCACACGGTCTTTGATGCGCTGGCGGGTGACGCTGTAATTCGGCCGCAGAATCACGCCGATGGTCAGCAACACCCAGTAGTCGTGCGGGTGATAGGGCAGGGCGCGCAGCACCAATTCGCCTGCGAACAAGGCCAGCGCCAGACGGATGGCATAACGCAGGATGGGCGATTCAAAGCGGATGGATTGCCACAGCGCGTTCGGGTCGTAGCGCAGCGGGCTGAGAAAGGCCTGCAGATCCATACCCTGCAGCGGATCGGGCTGAGTCGGCGACCCGACGGGTTTTTCTTGAGCGAGCAGATCGCTGATGCGCTGAAACTTGTCGGCACTGGCGCGCAAAGCCATGCGGGCCTGCTCGAATTCGGCGCTGGGCTGGCTGGGCTGCAGGGTGGCGAGTGCGTGCTCGATAGTTTGCGCGCAGGGCAGGTGGGCGGGCAGGGTGTTGGCCGGCCTGCCGCGCAACAAGGCGTCGGCGCGCTGGTCGAGGGCGTCGCCGATGCGCTGCGCCCAGTCGCGCAGCGCATCGGGCACGGGCGTGGCGTCGAACTGCTTGAGAATCAGGTCGCCATCGGTCTGGCCGGCCAGCAGGGCTTCGTTGACCTCCAGCAGCAGAATGAGCCGCGCCGCCAGGGCGCGATCCGCCGCGGTGCGCACATCCCGCAGCACGATGTCGCGCGTGTTCTGCAAGGTGTCGTTGATCGCGGTGAGTTGCGCCACCGCGCCGCTCAATCCAGAAGACTGCCCGCCGAAGTGATTCGCCAGCCAATGCGCAAACTGTCCCAACTGCGCCAGCAACTCGGCCAACGCCTGCTCTTTGGTTCGCCGACGCAGCCAGCGCGCCAGCAGCAGGGCATAGGCGGTGTAGAGCAATGCGCCGATGAAAAACAGCGCCACGGCCGCCGCCAGTTGCACCGGGCCTTGCAACGGCGGAGAACCCACGGTGATGACCGAAATGAACAGCACGCTGAAACTCATCGCCAGCGCCCGCTTGCCCCACACGGCGATCAACCCGCTGATAAAACCCAGCACGGGAATAAGCATGATCTGCACTGCAGGCCACCACAGGCTGGCGCCGACCAGCGCGAAGGCAACCGTGCTCGCCACGCTGGTAAACAACAACTCCACACGCTTGACCCGGGTGGGCGCCGGGTTGTCGGCGAAGCAGACGGTGAGCGCGCCGCTGCCCAGGGCGATCGCAGGGCCCAAGCCCGCGATTGCGTAGGTCACCAAGCCGAACAGGGCGACGCCCACGGCCGACACCAGCCCGCTAGTGAAGTAGCGGCCGTGGAGCAATACGAGGACTTGTCGCGGTGTCAGCATGTGAGGTGTTTTTTGCGTGCTATTGTCGTTGGAGAGTTGTCTATTTGCGCACGGCTGAACGTGCTACGAGGAGCAAGAGCATGGCATCACCCTGGAAAATTCTGGTCGTTGGCGCAGGCGCCGTGGGCGGTACGCTGGCCGTTCGGCTTGCGGCAGCCGGACACACGGTCAGCGTGCTGGCGCGTGGCGCGCATCTGCAGGCGATTCAGCGCGCCGGGCTGTGTCTGGAAGACCCGCAAGAGCGGGTTTGCGTCGAGGTGCAGGCCAGCGACGATCTGGCCGATTTCGCGCCGCAAGATCTCGTGATTCTGGGCCTGAAGGCGCATCAACTCGGCCCCGTTCTGCCGCAGCTTCGCCCTTTGCTGCATGCCGATTCGGTTGTGCTGCCCGCCATCAACGGCGTGCCCTGGTGGTATTTCCACGCCGACACCAGCCCGCAGGCGCGCACGGCGCAGGGGCGCACTGCGCATCTGGAAAGCATCGACCCCGGCGGCCGCTTGCTGGGCGCCATCGACCCGGCGCATCTCGTGGGCTGCGTCGTGCATGCCAGCGCCGAGGTGGTCAGCCCCGGCGTGATACGCGGCAATGGGCAATACCGCTATGTGATCGGCGAACCCGCACACACCCGCAGCCCGCGCGTGCAGGCGCTGGCCGATCTCTTGCGTGCGGCGGGCTGCGAGCCGGAAGTCACCAACCGCATCCGCGACGCTATCTGGATGAAACTCGTCGGCAATGCCACCTTCAACCCGGTCGCCGCGCTGACGCGAGCGCGCATGAACGCCATCTGCGACAACCCCGAACTCGTCGCCCTCATCCGCGACGGCATGGCCGAGATCATGGGCCTGGCACGGGCCTATGGCTGCGATCCGCTGGTCAGCATCGAGCAGCGCATGGACATCGCCCGCGGCATCGGCCCGGTGAAAACGTCCACCCTGCAAGACCTGGAGCGCGGCCGCGCACTGGAGATCGCCGCCCTGCTGCACGCTCCGCTCGAAATGGCCCGCCTCGCTCACCATCCCATGCCCACCCTGCAAACGCTGAGTGCCCTGCTGGGTGAGCTTGATCGGCAGGTTTGCAATTGAAAATCGGCAAAAAAAAGCCGGTCAGAGACCGGCTGGAAGGGTACCTTTGGGGTACCGAGGAGACAACTGTTTGGGCGATCGGCGGCGTTTTTTGACTCGGCCGCTCAGCCTCATGCGCAATCAACGCAGCGTGGGGGCAAAAGTTGACAAGCCGCGCACGCCGCGTAAAAAACGGCTGAACGATCAGGCTGCGGCGCGCTTGGCGGCGGTGCGGCTGGTGGTTTGCGCCGCTTTCATCGCGGTGCTGGTCACAGCGTTCATATTGGCTTCCACCGCTTCGGCGGCCTGCTTGGTGACTTTCTGCACCGAGTCATAGGCGTTGTTGGCGGCGTTCATGGCGCTTTTCATCATGGCCACGGCGGTTTCCGAACCGGCCGGGGCATTCTTGGCGGCGGATTCGGCCAGGTCCATGAACTTCTTGTGGGTTTCAGAAATTTGCGACTCGGCGGTCTTGGCCAATTCGGCCTGGGCGCCAGAAGCGATTTCGTAGGCATGACGTGAGTAGGACAGAACCTTCTCGGCCATCGGCTGCATCCAGCCCGATTGCAGGGTCGACAGTTCTTGCAGGTCTTTGACCGACAGAAGCGCCATGGTGTGATCGGCGCTTTCTTGCAGCGAGGTCTTGACGGCTTGCATGTTCAGGTCAACCAGTTTTTCCATGTTGTCCATGGACTTGGCGGCCAGACCGAAAAAGGTTTCGAACTGGGCTTTTTGTGCTGCGGCGAATTGCTCGGGGGTCATCATGATGTCTCTCCTGGGTTGAGGGCGTTGGCTGCGGTTTAACTACTAAAGGGGGCGGCAGCCAACACATTTTGAACCCGCAACGGTGTCACGAAGATGACGGCCTTCTCAGGTTCATTTGTGCACTGCACAATCACTATTGTAGAGATGACTTCCTGAATTGCAAGAAAAATTTGTGCGTTGCAGCAAAGTTATTGAAATCTCAATAATTTCAATGAGTTGCCGATCTATTCCTTAGGGCGTTTGGGCTTGTAGACGGAAGGGGGAAGCGACTTTTCGGTTTGCCGCGGCTGGGCAACGTCGCTGGCTTTGATGCGGCGCGGTGCCGCTTTCACCCGTTTGCTTTCTGGTACGGCCAGAGTGCCCGATTTTTTGTCGGCTGCAGCAGTCATCAGCTCGACTTGAGCAGCGGTCGTAGAGAAATCTGGCTCCGCGCGGCGCCCCGATTCTGCCGGGGAGACTTTGGAAAACCGCTGCAACAGGCTGACGATCTGACCATAGACGCGGGGCGTGGCGGCGAGCACTTCACCGGTGAAAAGGAAGTCGCCATCGCCGGCAAAATTGCCCACCAGGCCTCCGGCCTCGGTGATCAGCAGACTGCCGGCGGCAATGTCCCAGGGTTTGAGCCCTGTTTCGAAAAAACCGTCGTAGCGCCCCGCAGCTACGTAGGCCAGGTCGATGGCGGCAGCGCCCGGGCGGCGCAGGCCGACGCAGCGCTGCGCCACGAGCTTGAACATTTCGAGATAGGTGTCGATGTCGTCGTTCTTGCGAAACGGAAACCCGGTGCCGATGAGACTGTCTTCCAGCCGCACGCGGTTGGAGACGCGGATGCGGCGGCTGTTGAGAAACGCCCCGGCGCCGCGTGTGGCGGTGAAGAGTTCGTCGCGGGTCGGGTCGTAAACCACGGCCTGTTGCACCACGCCGCGATGGGCCAGTGCGATGGAGACGGCGTACACCGGCATGCCGTGGATGAAGTTGGTGGTGCCATCGAGCGGGTCGATGATCCACTGATATTCCGACGAGGCATCGCCGAAGGCGCTACCAGTCTCTTCTCCCAGAATGCCATGCTGCGGATAGGCCTTGAGCAGCACGTCGATGATGGCTTGCTCGGCGGCGCGATCGACTTCGGTGACGAAATCGTTGGCGGCTTTTTGCGCGACGCGCAGCAGGTCAATATCGAGACTCGCGCGGTTGATGATTTTGCCGGCTTCGCGCGCTGCGCGAACGGCCACATTGAGCATGGGGTGCATGGTGTCCTGAGCGCCAGCAACGACAATGGCGCGAGAAATTTCGGGAAGTGACAAAGAACAGATGAAAGACGCGCATTTTATCGACGCCGAGGCGGCCGCGTGTGCACCGTCGCTGGATGACACGGTCTTCGTGCTCGTGGGCACCAGTCATCCGGGCAATGTGGGTGCCGCGGCGCGCGCTCTCAAGAACATGGGTTTCGCCAACCTGCGGCTGGTTGCGCCGCGCTTTGCCGATGTGCTCACCCAGCCCGAAACCCTGGCCTTCGCCAGCGGCGCGGAAGATGTGCTGAAGGCGGCGCAAGTGCACGGCGAACTGGGTGACGCCGTGGCGGACTGTGGCGTGGTCGTGGCGCTGTCGGCGCGGGTGCGCGATTTCGGCCCTCCGCTGCACACACCGGAGTGGTTGCCCCAACTGGCGCAGCGAAGTGCGGAGCAGGGGCGGCGCGTGGCGTTTGTTTTCGGCAGCGAACGCTTCGGGCTGAGCAACGCCGACGTGTATCGCTGCGATGCCCTTCTGAGCATTCCCGCCAATCCGGCCTACACCTCGCTCAATCTCGCGCAGGCGGTGCAGGTCATCGCGTGGGAGTGGCGTAAAGGGCTCGGGCTGCATACGGTGCAGCCTGCGCAGACCGAAAGCGTGGCGGCGACGGCGGGAGAGGTGCAGGGGATGCTGGCGCATGTCGAGCAGGCTTTGCTGGCCTTGGAGGTGCTCGACCCCAACGCGCCGCGCAAACTGCTGCCGAGGTTGCAGCGTCTGGCTTCGCGAGCAGAACTCACGCGCGACGAAGTGCAGATTTTGCGCGGGGTGTGCACCGCCGTACTGCGCAAAGTGCCGAAGGGCTGATGCCGCCGCATGGAAAATCAGGGTTCAATACACTGACCTTTCCCTTCACTAGCTGTAAAGCGACCGATCCATGCTGCAACGATTGCGTGAGACCATCCAGATCATCTTGGAGCGCGACCCTGCCGCGCGTTCGACCTGGGAGGTTGTCACCTGTTATCCGGGCCTGCACGCCTTGCTGTTTCACAGCATGGCGCATGCCTGCTGGAAGCGCGGCTGGCACTGGCTCGGGCGGTGGATTTCGCACTGGGGGCGCTGGCTCACCGGCATCGAGATTCATCCCGGGGCCACCATTGGTCGGCGCGTGTTCATCGACCACGGCATGGGCGTGGTCATCGGTGAAACGGCGGAAATCGGCGACGACTGCACCATCTACCAAGGCGTGACGCTGGGCGGCACCTCGCTCTACAAAGGCGCGAAACGGCACCCCACTCTGGAAGCGGGTGTGGTGGTCGGCGCCGGGGCGCAAGTGCTCGGCGGCTTCACCGTGGGCGAGGGCGCGCGCATCGGCTCGAACGCGGTGGTCGTCAAGGCGGTTCCAGCCGGGGCGACCGCTGTGGGCAACCCCGCGCGCATCCTCCAGAAAGAAGTGGATCAGCAGCGTGAGGCCACGGCAGCGCGCATGGGGTTTTCCGCCTATGCCGTCACTCAGAACGGCGATGACCCGCAATCACGCGCGGTGCTCGGGCTGATCGACCATGCCGCGCAGCTCGAACATCAGGTCGCGCTGCTCTGGCAAGCGCTTGAGCGTCACGGCGTTTGCCCGGCCGAAACTTGTCCGCCCGAGGCGCTGCGTACCGAGCATTTCGATAAAGCCAAGCTGGAAAAACTGGTGGAGTGAAGGCGGCAGGGCTGCGCCTTGCGCGCAGGATGATCGCCGCGTCAATGCCGATGAAGAGCGCGACGGTCGCGCAGCATGTGCTCCAGCTCATTCAGGCTGGTGGTACGCACGGCAAAAAGTCGGATCGTTTCGGCAGAGCTGCCGTTTGAGCCGAAGAAGAAATTGAGAATTTGTTTCACTAAGCCCATGATGGCACCGATGTAAGTCTAGGGTTAACCCGTATTCTAAGGGGCGCCTGGTTTTATTGCTGGGCCGCACTCGCGAGGGGGAAACCGCTCCGTGCGCAATGGGCGATGAAAAGGAACCGACTCATGAGACTTTTGATCTGGCTCACGCTGGCCTGTCTTTGTCTGAGCGCTTGCGCTGCGCCGGGGGCGTCGGCTGATCATCATTCCGGCGTGATCCTTTACGGTGAACTGGACGAGGGCATCCAAATCCATCCTTAGAACCGACCACAGCATTGTGTCAGGCCGATGAGCGGCTGCCTGATTGGCATGATCTAGATCAAACTATTGTGCGATGCGCCTCAAGCGCGAGCCTTGGGGGCCGTTATCTAGATATTCGAATATGCCGCGTGTCATGCAGAAAAAGTTCTCCAGCATGCGGCTGGAGGAGTCATGCGCAACAACCAGCCCGTCACCCAGACCGAGCGTCTGTTTGGGAAAAATGAATACATCGTCTCCAAGACCGACCTCAAAGGGCGGCTCACCTATGTGAATCGGCCTTTTCTGGAGATCAGCGGATTTTCCGAGGACGAATTGCTGGGTTCCGCCCACAACATCGTGCGCCACCCGGACATGCCGCCCGAGGCGTTTGATGACATGTGGCGCCATCTTCAAGCCGGCAAGCCGTGGCAGGGCATGGTGAAGAATCGTTGCAAGAACGGCGATTTCTACTGGGTTCAGGCCAATGCCAATCCCATCTGGGAAGAGGGCCAGATGGTGGGCTATATGTCACTGCGGGTGCTCCCCAGCCGAGAGCAGGTGAGGGCGGCGCAAGAGTTCTACGCTTCGTTGCGAGAAGGGCGCGCGCAGGGCTTGACGGTGCGGCATGGAAAGCCAGCGCGCACCGGCTTGCGCGGATGGCTGAGCGAGGGTGCGCAGGTGTTGCAACAGCGGGCCGTTTCCTTTTTCAGCGCGGGTTTGCTGCTCATCGCCCTGTTGATGCTGGCGCTTGGCGGAGCCGAGCAAGCTGGCTATCTGCAAATTGCAGGCTTGGCGATCAGCACACTGCAGATGGGTCTGTCGGTGGTGCTGATGGGCGGACTGGGATCGCTGGTATGGACCGTGCGGCGTCAACTGTTGCAGCCCATCGATGCGCTGCAAAAAGAGATGGAAGCCGTATCGGCGGGCAATCTGATCTTGGGCGAAGTGTCCACCGACACGCGTGGCGCAAACCGTTTGCGCCAGACGCTGGACACCATGCGCGGCAACCTCAGCAGCATGGTGCAGGACATTCGCGCCGCCGCCGCGCAGATCACGACAGGTTCGCAGGAAATCGCCTCGGCCTCGCAGGGGCTGGCACAGGCCGCGTCGGAGCAGGCCGCCTCGGTCGAAGAGACGTCGGCCACGCTGGAGCAGACGGGTGCCTCCATCGAACAAAATGCCGAGAGCGCCCGGCAGACCAACACCCTTGCGCAGGCCGCTGCGCATCAGGCGAGCGAAGGCGGCACCGCGGTGGCGCAAACGGTGCAGGCGATGCAAAGCATCGCCGAGCGGATTTCCATCATCGACGACATCGCCTACCAGACCAATATGCTGGCGCTCAACGCCGCGATTGAAGCCGCGCGGGCCGGAGAGCAAGGCAAGGGATTTGCGGTGGTTGCGGCCGAAGTGCGCAAGCTGGCCGAAAAGAGTCAGGCGGCCGCGCGTGAAATCAGCGAACTGGCGACCTCCACGCTTCACCAAGCCGATCGGGCGGGTGATCTGCTCCAGGAGATCGTGCCCGCCATCGCCAAGACCTCGCAGCTCGTGGATGAAATCAGCGCGGCGTCAAGCGAGCAGGCCACGGGGGTTCAGCAAATCTCTCAGGCCGTCGCGCAACTCAACACGGTGACCCAGCACAACGCTTCGGCTTCAGAAGAACTGGCCGCGACGGCGGAAGACTTGAGCGAGCAGGCGAAGTTTCTCGAAAAAGCCATGGTGCAGTTCCGCCTGAATGGCGAGCGCATTCCCGTCGTGCTGTCGCGTGCAGAGCGCAAGCGGCAAGGCTCACAGGAGATGCCGGGCGCGGGTTTATTGGCCAGCGAAGGGGGATTCACCACGTTTTGATGAAAAGGGCACAGTGATGCTGCAACGCAACATTCAATTGCCCTGATATGGCAATTCGTTCGCGAGCAGGCTAATATTAGGGTTATCCCTTACTCTTTTGCGGCTGTTCCCACAAGGAATCACCCGCACCTCATCATGAATCACTTCAAGCATTTTCTCGACAAACTCCTGTCCGGCATCGAGACGCACCAGAGCGCGGACGAACACTATCTTGCCCAATCCGTTGACGCCTGCGACTTCGAACGCCGCGTGCGCGAGCTGGAATTGCGCGGCTCCCATGCCCAAGATTGGACCTGGGCCGATGTGGCGCGAAATCAAACGGAGCGTCATTCATGGTGACGTCGTTTGCGGCGGCGCAGCATGACTCGGTGCAAGTGCCTGCGCCGTGGCTGGCCCTGTCCGATGGCTGGGTTGGATCAGCCGATGCAGTCAGTCGGCAGATGTTGCACTGGCCGTTCGACGCGCTGCGAGATCAGTACGCTACTGCCGTGCGTGCGGGGCTGATCGAGCGTTCGCTCATCGCGTCGTCCCAGTTCGAGCGCAAAACCGCGGCGCTGGAGAAGGCCTTGCTCGGCAGCTATGCCCGGCGGGTCTAATTGCTGAGAGCGGCTCACGTAGACGATCAGACTGAAATGCCGGTGAAGGGTTTGACCTCGGTGAGCACGAAGCTGGATTTCACGTCTTCGACGCTTTCGTGTTTGAGCAGGTTTTCGAGCACGAAGTGGGCGTAGTGCTCCATGTCTTGCACATGCACGCGCAGCAGGTAGTCCATCTCGCCGGTCATCGCTAGGCATTCCACCACCTCGGGCCAGCCTTGAACGGCGGCGCGAAAGAGATCTTGCGGCGAACGCTGGTTGCTGGCACGGTGTTTTTCCAGGCGGACACTGAGCAGGGCGCTCAGGCTGAGACCGAGTGCGCGCGGGCTGACGATGGCGCGATAGCCCTCGATGACCCCGATCTGCTCCAGCCGCCGGATGCGTCGCTGAACGGCCGAGGCGGAAAGCCCGATCTGCTCGGCCAGCTTTTCCTGCGTCAGTCGCGCATCGGTCTGCAGCAGGGCCAGCAGCTTGCGGTCGATGCGGTCGATGTCTTCAGTCGGGGGTTTGCGCATGACGGGCGGACTCACAGATCGGTGCGCAGAGTCCACAATTCGGGAAACAGCACGGTGTCGAGCATCTTGCGCAAGTAGGGCACGCCGCCGGTGCCGCCGGTGCCACGCTTGAAGCCGATGACGCGCTCGACGGTGGTGACGTGGCGGAAGCGCCAGAGGCGAAACGCATCTTCGAGATCGACCAGTTCTTCGCCGAGCTGGTACAGGTCCCAGTGATCTTCGGGCGAGCGGTACACCGTCAGCCAGGCTTGTTCCACTTCTGCGTGGGCGGCATACGGTTGCTCCCAGTCGCGCTCGAGGTGGGTCTGGGGAATGGGCAGGCCGCGGCGGGCGAGCAGGCGCAGGGCTTCGTCGTACAAGCTAGGCGCGCGCCAAGCGGCCTCTACCGTGGCGAGGTGGTCCGGCCGGTGGGCATGCGGGCGCAGCATGGCCGCGTTTTTGTTGCCCAGCCGGAATTCGATGCATCGATATTGCCAGCTTTGAAAACCGCTGGAACTGGCCAGATACGGCCGCAGCGCAGTGTATTCGCTGGGCGTCATGGTGGCGAGAACATCCCAGGCGTGGACGAGTTGCTCCATGATGCGCGAAACGCGTGACAGCATCTTGAACGCCGGCTGCAGCGCGTCGGCGCGCACGCAATCGAGAGCGGCGTGCAGTTCGTGCAGCATCAGCTTCATCCAGAGTTCGCTGGTCTGGTGCTGAATGATGAACAGCATCTCGTTGTGCGTGGGCGAGAGCGGATGCTGCGCGCCGAGTAGTTCGTCGAGATGCAGGTAGTCGCCATAGCTCATCGACTGCGAAAAATCGAGTTGCGCGCCTTCCTCGCGCACGATCTCCTCGCCTCTGGCTGCTGGCTGAGCGGCGCTCATGTCACTGCTCCCTTGCGGGCGAATCGCGCCTCTCGCCAGACGCCGCTGTCGAGTACGTCGTGCAGCGTCTGCACGGCGTCGAACACATCGACGTAGCGCAGGTAAAGCGGAGTGAAGCCAAAGCGCAGCAGGTCGGCATCGCCGCGGGTTTTGTCACCGGCGCGGAAGTCGCCGATCACCCCGCGGGCGATCAGGGCCTGCATCACGGCGTAGCCGTCGCCGTCGAAGGTCAGCGAGACCTGACTGCCGCGCCGGGCGGCGTCGAGCGGGGTGGCGACGGTGAGCGGGTGCGCGCTCAGTTGCTCATGAACGAGGCGGATGAACAGATCGCTGAGCGCCACAGACTTGCGCCGCAGCGCCTGCATGCCGCCCATGGGCTCGGCGGCGAGCAGCGTGTCCACGCCGCAGTCGAGCGCGGCCAGCGAAAGCAAGGTCGGCGTGCCGCAGAGGTAGCGCGCAATGCCCTGCGCGGGCCGGTAGTCGGGGGTGAAAACGAAGGGCGCCGCGTGGCCGTGCCAGCCCGACAGCGGCTGCTCCACCCGGTTGACATGGCGCGCATGCACCCAGACAAAGGCGGGCGCACCCGGGCCGCCGTTGAGGTATTTGTAGCCGCAGCCGATGGCGAAATCGGCTTGCGCGCCGTTGAGATCGACCGGCACCGCCCCGGCGGAATGCGCCAGATCCCACACCGTCAATGCACCCGCCGCGTGGGCCGCTGCGGTGACAGCGGCCATGTCGTACAGCGCACCGCTGCGATAGTTCACCTGCGTGAGCAGGAGCACGGCAACATCGTCGCGCAGGCGGCCGAGGGCCTGGCCCTGCTCCACGAGTTCAAGCTGCATGCCGTGCTGCGCGGCGAGCGACTGGGCCATGTAGAGATCGGTCGGGAAATTTTCCCGCTCGGAAACGATGACGCGGCGCTGCGGGGCATCGGCGCGGGCGATGGACAGCGCGGCGCTGAGCACTTTGTAGAGGTTGATGGAGGTGGAGTCGGTCACCACCAGTTCGTCGGGCGCGGCGCCCACGAGTCGGGCGATCTTGTTGCCTACGCGCCGGGGTAGATCGATCCAGCCCGCCGTGTTCCAGCTGCGAATCAGGCCTTCGCCCCATTCTTCGGTGAGCACGGTCTGCACCCGCGCGGCGGTTGCCCGGGGCAGGGCGCCGAGCGAATTGCCGTCGAGGTAGAGGACGTCGTCGGGCAGGGTGAATTGCTCGCGTAGCGGGGCGAGGGAATCGGCGGCGTCGAGCGCGAGGCCGTCTTGGCGTTGTAGCGTTGTCATAGGCACAGGAAGGAGGATGAGATCAAAGTTCGCGCAGTACGGCGCGCACCGGCGAGGCGCAGGCGCCTTGCAGCTTCAGGGGGAGGGCGATCAGCTCATAGTCGCCTTCGGGAACGTCATCGAGCACGAGGTTTTCGAGCACGCGCAGCTCATGTCGCAAGAGTTGGGCGTGGCTGTCCAGCGTCTTGCTGCTTGCGGGATCGACCGACGGGGTGTCGAGCCCGATGAGGGTCACGCCTTGCGCGGCCAGCCAGCTCACTGTTGCGGGAGCGAACGCCGCGAAATCTTCCGACCAGACCGTCAGCGCGCGGTGGCGGGTGCGCACCAACACGCGCGGGGGGCAGGTTTGCTGCGGCATGTTGCAGATGGGCGATGTCGATCAGCGCGCCGCAATTCAGGGCGTGAATCACCCGGCATGGACCCAGATAGGGTGCAAGACCCACTTCATCGATGCTCGCGCCGTCGTTCGCGTAGTGCAGCGGCGCGTCCGCATGCGCGCCGACATGGGGCGAAAACCGCACGGCGCTGAGATTGACCGGGCAGCCGGGGCCGAGCCGCGCCGTCCACTCCAGAGAAAACGGCTCGTCGCCTGGAAACACCGGGGCGGAGGGCGAGACGGTCGGGGAGATGTCCCATACGCGGCTCATGGGCGGGCGGTTCATGGGCGGGCCTTCGCTCGGATTTGATAGACGGTTGCGGATGTGTGCAGCTTATCGGATCGTACGGGCTAATGCGCGCAGGATTTTCCCGCAATACGCCAAAATGGCGCGAGTTTTGCTGAAACCCTGCGCGAGTGCTGGCCTACAGTTTGTGCATTCCAAAAAAGGAGACAGCCGCATGAATACCTTGAATACCTCCTCCGCCTCGAACCCCATGGGCACCGACGGCTTCGAGTTTGTCGAGTATGCCGCGCCGGAGCCTGAAAAGCTCGGCGCCCTGTTCGCCCAACTCGGCTTTCGTGCGGTGGCCCGCCATCGTCACAAGAACGTGACCTTGTGGCGCCAGGGCGGCATCAACTTCATCGTCAACGCCGAGCCGGACTCGTTCGCGCAGCGCTTCGCCCGGCTGCACGGCCCCAGCATCTGCGCCATTGCCTTCCGCGTGCACGACGCCAACGCCGCCTACAGGCGCGCGCTGGAACTGGGCGCCTGGGGCTTCGACAGCCGCAGCGGCCCGATGGAGCTGAACATCCCGGCGATCAAGGGCATCGGCGACAGCCTGATCTACTTCGTCGATTGCTGGCGCGGCAAGGATGGGCGCAACGGCGGCATCGGCGACATCTCGATCTACGACGTGGACTT
>NZ_NCKP01000048.1:0-16110 GCF_002282795.1 Thiomonas sp. 13-64-67 | reverse complement strand
CACCGTCTGCCCGATCGCATCCGCGCCCACGCGATGCTGTGCTTCATCGCCCTAATCCTGTACAGGGTCATGCGCAGCCGCCTCAAGCTCGCAGGCGCCAAGGTCTCCCCGGAACGCGCGCTCGAACAACTGCGCGCCATCCAGCGGCACCGTGTGCGTATCAACGGCGCCGACTCGATCGACGGCATCTCCAGCATCGACGCCAACCAGGCGCTTCTCTTCCAGGCCCTCAAGCTGCCCAGACCGACCCGCGACGCCCAGATGCCCCTGCTGTAGTGGCAATTTTTTAGCCGACACCAATGAAAACAAAGACTTGGCGCTGTTGGTGTCGAACTCGGGTGACAGGGGGAAAAAAGCCGGGGTCAAGTCTGCACCTTCCCGCTCTTGTGCTGCGCTGTGTTGCTTGTTTTTGTCTCTGAGTGCCCCACCAGTGCCCCAGGAAGCAAAAAGCCCACCGGTGAAGGTGGGCTAAGTGCATGATTTTATTGGTGGGTTGTGACAGGCTCGAACTGTCGACCTACGGATTAAGAGTCCGCTGCTCTACCAACTGAGCTAACAACCCGTTTGATTTGGTTTCAACGGTGCGTCTTGGTGGGTCTGGTGGGTCGTGCGTGACTCGAACACGCGACCAACGGATTAAAAGTCCGCTGCTCTACCGACTGAGCTAACGACCCCACAGAAATCAAGCTTGTGATCATAGCATGGCATCCATGGCGCGGGCGACGAGCATCATGCCCATGGAGGCGGTCACCATCACGCTGGAGCCGAAACCGGCGCAGTTGAGGCTGTTGTCGGGCGGTGTCGCCTCTTCGGCCAGCGGGTCGCAAGTGCTTGTTTCGGGGCGAATGATGGCTTCCTTGCTGAACGCGCAGAGCACGCCGATGCGGCCATTGCGAGGAGCGCCATGTTGGCGGCGTAGCTGGTAGCGCACGTTGGAGAGCAGCGGGTCGTGCGTGACTTCCGACAGATCGGCGCATTGCAGGGCGTCGGCATGGCGCTTGCCGCCCGCAGCGCCGGCCATGAATAGGGCCTGGCGGCGTTGCAGGCAGAGCGCGGCGAGCGCGGCCTTGGCTCGCACCTGATCGCAGCAGTCGATCACCACCTGGGCGTTAGCTGGAATGAGTGCCTCGGCGTTTTCGGCATCGACGAACTCTTCCACTCCATTGACGCGGCACTCTGGGTTGATCTGCGCAAATCGCGCTTGCAGCGCCCCCACTTTGGACATGCCCAAGGTGCTGTCCAGCGCCTGAATCTGCCGGTTGATGTTGGATTCGGCAACGTGGTCGAGGTCGATCAGTGTGAGCTGCCCCAGGCCACTGCGGGCCAGGGCTTCGGCGGCCCAAGATCCCACGCCGCCCACGCCGACGACGACCGCATGCGCCTGGAGGATGCGTTGGGCGCCGACCGGGCCATACAGCCGTGAAAGGCCGCCGAAACGCCGGTCCAGGTCGGGCGTTTCGGCGGGGGGGATGGCGACGAAAGGGGAGGCGTGCATGGTCGAGCGCGTCAGGCGGTGCGCTCGACGCGCCAGGCCTGATACTTCACCCCGAGCACAGCGCCGCCCACGATGGACAGAAACGCGATCCAGCTGGTGATGGACAGGGTGGACACCCCGCTCATGCCCTGGCCGATGGTGCAGCCCAGCGCGGTCACGCCGCCAATGCCCATCAGCGCGCCGCCGACCATGTGGTTGGCCGTATCTTCCGCGCCGCGAAAACCTTCCCAGCGGAACTGGCGCGTGATGAGCGCCATACCGGCAGAACCCGCGATCACGCCGAACACCGACACAATGCCCAGCGTCAGCACATTGCTGGCGTCGCTGTACATCATGAACCAGAACAGGGTGTAGGCCAGCGGCGCGACAAAGCTCAGCGATTCCATCTTGTTGTTCTGCGTGCCGATGTACGCGGCCTGCAGCGTTTGCGGGTCTTCCGCCAGAAAGCCCAGTTTGCCCGAAACGAACCAGACCGCCACGATGACGGCGCCCAGGCCGAAACCCGCGAGCAGGTTGTTGGCGGTACGAAACTCGCGCGCGCTCAAGGCCCAGATGCCCAGCAGCAGCCCGACGCCCAGGCCCAGCACCAGTTGCAAATCGGCCAGCGGCAGCCCGGTGGCGTGGGCAAAGATCGCGGGCAAATCCTGCGGCCCCGAGAGATTGAACGCCACTTTGTCGAACACCCGCACCCGCACCTCGGCCGTGATGCCGCGCAGGGTGATGTAGGCGAATATCGCGATCATCACAAAAACGACCACGGCTTTGAGATTGCCCTCGCCAATGCGCACCAGAGTTTTGCTGCCGCAGCCCGAGGCCAGCACCATGCCGAAGCCGAACAACACGCCGCCCACCAGGGCCGACAGCCAGAGCACCCTGGACGTGGTGTAGATCGTCTGCGCCGAGTCGATCTGCCCGGTGGCGGCCAGCAGATTGAAGCCGATGGTCGCCGTGGCAATGGCCAGCACCCACATGCGCATGCGCATCCACGAGCCCATGTTGACAATGTCGCTTACCGACCCCATGGTGCAAAAACGCGTGCGCTGCATGATGGCACCAAACACCAGGCTCAGGGCGAAGCCCGCCCAGAGGACGGTGGCGTTGATGACGGGAACGGAAGCGAACGACATGGAAGAGAAAGTGCCTGGATGACGAGAACGGATGGGTCTCGCCGCAATGCGTTATTGTTCCATGACGATGCCAGCCGTGTTGCCGGGACGGGGTTCGGCAATCCGGCTCGCAGTTTGCGGGAACGACGCTGCCGATCACTCTGTCACGCAGCTTGGCCAGCCGGTCGCGCCCGGCCTGCGCCGCTTCAGACTGCGGGTAGGTCTTCACCAGTTCGTTCAGCGTTTTGCGCGCTGCGACGATTTGCCGCACCTCGATCTGGCAGTTCGCCAGCCCCAGCATGGCTTCGGGCAAGCGCGGGTTGTTCGGGCTGCTCTGAATCAGGCCCTGAAACGAGGCGATGGCATCCTTGTACTGCTTTTGCGCGTATTGCGCGTTGGCCAGCCAATACTGGGCATCGGCGTCATACGGGCTGGACGGATACTGCGCCAAAAACGCCTTCAACTGCGTGGCGCTGCCCGCAAAATCACCGTTGCGGAAGGTGGCCAGCGCCTGCTCGAAAGCGGCTTTTTCTGCGGGCTGCACCGTATAAGTCTGACCGTTGATCTGCACCTGCACCGGCTCCAGCGGTTTGAGGCGCTGGGTGAGCTGCTGCTGGCTGGTCTGCAGCTTGCCCAGCGCATCGTTGAGCTGCTGTGTGGCGGCGTCTTGCTTGCCGCGCACCTGGGCGATTTCTCCGCGCATCTGCTCGATCTGGTTCGACAGATCGAGCAATGAGTTGCGGATCTGCTGGATCTGCTGCGCCTGCTGCGCGAGCTGGTTCTGCGTGGCCTGCTGGTTCTGCGTCACCTGGTTGCGCAGATCAAGAATGGCGCGCCGCGCCTCGTTGTCCGGGAACATGTCGGCATGGGCTGGCGCGGCCAGACCCATGCCCAGCCCCGCGGCCAGCAAAGCCGCAGGCAGCACCTGCTGCACACGGCGCAGCGGGCGGGCGGCTTGCGAAAAAGTGAAGCGGCTCATCGTTGATAGACGATGTCAACGCGACGGTTTTCGGCGTAGTCAGCCTCGGTGTTGCCCAGGGCCTTGGGCTTTTCCTTGCCGTAGCTGATGGCTTCCATCTGCGCGGGCTTCACGCCGAGCAGCTCCATGCCCTTCATCACCGCATCTGCACGCTTCTGGCCCAGCGCCAGGTTGTATTCGCGGCTGCCACGGGCATCGGTATTGCCTTGCAGTTGCACATGAGCCTGCGGGTGTTGCGTGAGATAGGTGGCGTTGGCGTTGAGCACCGGGGTGTATTGGCTTTCCACCGTGTAGCTGTTGAACGCGAAATACACGCTCTTGGGCACGTTGGGGCCGGGGCCGGCGTTGGTCTCAGCCGGGGCTTGTACCGCGGCGACCTGGTTCTGACCAGCGCCGTTGGCATTGGCGCCTGCGGTGCCGCCTTCCACAGCGGTGGGCGCCTTGGACTCGACTGGCGCTTGTTTGACAGGCACGGGTGACGCGCAGCCACCAAGGGCCAAGGCGGCAGCGAGTGCGGTAAATACCAGGGTAGTGCGCATGTTCACGAGTTTCTCCGATCAGGGTGGGTAAAAAGGGGTGGGTGCAACGAAGAACAGATAAAACGAGAAAAAAGAAAGAGAAAGCGAAATAAAAAATTATCAGTGGAAAGCAGCCTCAGCGATCCGGCGTCCAGGGTCCCCAACTGGGTTCGCGCACCTGCACGCCGGCCTGCGACAAGGTCGAGCGCACACGACCGTCAATCGACACCGTTTTGAGTACTTCACCGCCAGGCCCCCCGGCAGAATAAAGCACGATCTGGCCGTTCGGGGCAAAGCTCGGGTGACCGCAATCGCTGCCATCATCGAGCAACTGGGTGGCGTTGGTGGCGAGATTGATCGACCAGAGCTGGTAGCTGTTGCCCTGTTGTGAAATGTAGGCCAGCGTCTTGCCATCGGGGCTGATGGCCGGGCTGACGTTATAGCTGCCGCTGTAGGTGATGCGCTGCACGCTGCCGCCATTGAGCCCGACCTTGTAAACCTGCGGGCCGCCATCGCGGTCGCTGACGAAATACAGGCTCTGGCCGTCGGGCGAAAAAGTCGGCTCGGTGTCGATCGAATACGAGCGCATCAACTGCCGCGGCGTGCCGCCTTTGCTGGGCATGAGATAAATCTGCGAGCGCCCGGTGAGGGTGAGCACCACGGCCAGCGTGCTGCCATCCGGCGAGAAGGCTGGTGCGCTGTTCGATCCCTTGAAATTGGCCACTGCGCGCCGTGCGCCGCTGCGCACATCCTGCATGAAGACGACGGGCTTGCCGGTCTCGAATGAGACATAGGCCAGTTCCTGCCCGTTGGGCGACCAAACTGGCGAGAGCAGCGGCTCGCGACTGCGCAGCGCAAACTGCGGATTGGCGCCATCGCTGTCGGCGATGTTGAGCGAGAAATTGTGCTGTCCCGCCTTAGTGATGTAGGTAATGCGCGTGGCAAACACCCCGCGCTGTCCGGTGAGCTTCTGGTAGATGTAATCGCTGATCTTGTGCGCCGCCAGTCGCAGGTCGCCCGGCATGACCGTCAGCGCCAGACCACCGAGATCGGCCTGCTTCACCGCGTCCCACAGGCGGAACTGAACTTGCCAACGCCCGCCCGCCACCTGCGCCACGCTGCCCCCCGCCACCGCTTCGAGATTTTGCGAACGCCAGGCGGCGTAATTCGGCGGGCCTTGCTCGGTGAGCGTTTGCTCTCCCAGATTGCTCACGGCGAACAGCCCGCTGCGCGTGAGATCGGCCCGCACGATGTCGGCAATCGGCTGCGGGCAATGGTTCAGGTCGCGAAAAGCGCCGATGCCCACGGGAATCTGCGTGGCGCCGATGCCCGAAACATCCACCTTGAACTGCGCCTGCGCCGATTTGGCCAGCGCGGCGAGCCCAACAAAAGAAGCCGCCCCGCGAACAAGCGGAGCAGAGAGAGAACCTAAAACAAAGCGGCGTCGCTGCATGAGGGTGTCAGTAAAAGAGCCGTGTTGCTTCGGCCAGACCGAAGCCAACACAGCAATGGAATTCTAAGAAGGACGAGAGCCCTGCCGGAGTAAAAATTCGCAAGTCTTGCTGCGATGCGCAATTGAATTAGAACAGGACGACAAAAAGGCTGAGTTGGGAAAGGGGGAATGGTTCCGGGCAGGCATCAGTTGGAGTAGACGATCTCGCAATCGTCATAGGCTGCTTCGCGGATGCCTTTTTTTGCCACATACCCCGCATTCGGATCGCTCATGCGTTCTTGTAAGCGCCTGACATTAGCCGATTCGCGATCTCTGCTGGCCTCCTTGTGCCATAGATGCAGCACTTCGGTGGCCCAAAAACCATTGATACGTCGGCAACCTGCTTGATGTAGCCGCCAGACAAAGTCCGCGTCTTCATGCCCCCAGCCGACGAACATCTCGTCAAAACCGTTGACTTTGTCAAAATCCTCCCGCCAAAGAGAGAAATTGCAGCTCCTTATTCCTTTCCAATGAAACACGGCAGACCCGCGTCGGCATTGGTGGGGAATACGCATGACGGTCGGAATCCATTTATTCGTTTGGCCCGTAATTTTTTGCATAAGCCAATAAGAAGATGAAAGACCGATAGTTTCTGGCCTAGCTATAACTTTTTTTGTTAAATTTTTATTCAGTAGCACGCGACTGCCATTTATGAAACATCTTGGCCTCTTGAGAAATAAATGCTGAAGAATGAAGTCTTCCTTTGGAACGCAATCACCGTCTAATAATATAATGTAGTCACCCGATGAATTAATAACGCCTTGATTTCTTGCGCGGGCCGCCGTAAATCCAATATCAGGATGCCAGATATATTTTATTTTGAATGGCCAGTTGCGCTCTGCTAAGTGCTGCTTAATGGCCAGCCTGTGATGTACGGTAGATCCGTCATCTGTAATAATTACTTCCTGGGGCTTTATATTTTGATGGGTCAAGCCGTAGAGTACTGCAAAAAGTGCATCACTACGATTGTATGTCAATATAACTACACTCAGGTTGCTCTTTGTGTCATTTGGACTGGTCACGTTGCCTCACCCATGTCTTGACATGACGATAATAAACTCCCTCTGCATTGGCAACAGCCAAAATAAACCCCATACGGCCATCTAAAATACCAAGTCTTAGAATATAAGTTCTGAAAAAAGCCCATAGCCCTTTAAAAATTGCTCTTGTAATGGATGTGCGAACTCCTAGCTCGGTGAGTCGCATGGAGCCAGAAGTTGAGTAGGAGTTCATTTTTTCAATCGACTGCTCAATGCTGACTATGGAATTATGTATGATGCAGCCTTTTAATTCCGCAAGTTTTCCTGAGAAAATGACTCTTTCGTGTACTATGTCGTCAGTAAATTTTCCAGCAGATTTTTTGAAAAGACGCACAACCCGATCTGGCCACCATCCGCTATGCTTCATAAATTGACCGCAATAGCTCGACTTTCTGGGGATTGAATAGCTGACCGCATTATTGTGCTCGCCATTTAATATGGTGATTATTTCCTCTTTTAGTTCGGGGCTGAGTTGCTCATCTGCGTCGAGTGATAATATCCACTCGCCAGCGGCTTCTTGCAATGCACGGTTTTTTTGTGGCCCGAATCCAGGCCAATCAGTTTCATAAACTCTTGCACCCAATTGGCGGCAAATTTCCTTTGTTCCATCGGTGCTTCCCGAGTCAAATACAATGACTTCCTCTGTTATTCCTTGCGTGGAATTAATGCATTTCGCGATGTTATGCGCTTCATTTTTTGTGATTATTATCAAGCTCAAATTTGCCATCTTAATCAAGCCCCGAATTATTATTTTTGTAGGCGAAGTTTTTAATGGCGTGACTCGTGCTGTGTTGGAGTACTATTGCCAAAAGAACTACAAAAAATCTCCCTTCGCCTGCATCAAGAAGTGTGGAGTTAAGGCCTGAGTATAAAATGAACGCAACTAATAAGGCATATGCCCACTCCTGTGATTCATTGTTCATCAGCCTCGCTTTTATATATATTGTGGCTATAAAAAATATTTCAAAAAATAGGCCAAATACTCCAAGCTGTGATAGTATCAAAAGATAATCATTGTGCGGGTTTGAGCTGCCGACTTGAGTGGTGCCAATTATGCGCTTTTCGTATTGGCTTTCGAAGCTTCCCGTGCCATGTCCAAATAAGGGTGCGCTCCGAATTATGTCTATGCTATTCTTCAGAAATTGCCATCGAATAACAGTCGAACTTTGTTCCACCGGCGCTTTTTGTTGAATTGTTTCCGCATTCGATATACTTCTTTCTATGCGATCACGCGAGACTGGAGAGGCCAATAGAAGCGCGGTAATGGTGATTAGTGCAACCCCAGCCGATGGCAGCCTCCATCTTGGTTGTATGTTTCGATAAAGAAACATAGCTGTGAGTGCGAAAAATATCACATAGCCGGTTCGTCCGTTGTTGACGGCCAAAGTATTAAAGGAGCTGGATAGAAAAAGTATTAAATAAGCAACTTTCCAGTTCTTGTCACTATGCTTAATGGCGCGGTATGCGAATATGTAACTTGCAATTGATGTATAAAGGCCAAAGGTGATCCTGTTTTGAAAGCCAATATAGGCTTGATTTGGATCGGTATAGAGCGGTATGATGCCAAAATATCGTGCGTAAGATACTAGCAATGACAGGACTAGTGCGGTCAACGCCGCGTTTAATGCCAAGCGCTTCAATCTTTCATCGGGAGCGAGTCCAATGATGATTGGGATTGCTAGCAATTTGAGATATTTTGTCCAGAACTCGAATGCTTGTGAAAGCGGCGTTGCGCCATAAAGCATACCTATGGCTAGCGCCGTGAGTAATCCCATCGCGGCCCAAGCTAGAGAATTTCTGCGAATGCGAAGCCATGTGTTTTTCTTGAGGGATTGGAGGAAAAATGCGATCAGCAAAAAAAACAACGAAGCAGAGCCCCATGCTGTCGGTAGCGGAGTGGAGGCCGCGGCAAAGACAATGGCAAAAGTTGTAAATATTGAAGTGTCGGTCAAGCTGCTGGAGGCTATGCTCTGTCGCTTTATAAGCATGAGTGTTCTATATGTCTGAAAGAAGTTTGAGACCGTCTGGCTCTGCGGTTCGTCTGCTGCGGCAACTTTTTAACGCCAACCCCCGCAACCGCTCCGCCGCCTTGCTCATCGTGCTCTTCGCCGCGATTGTGGCAGCGACCGAACCGGTGCTTCCAGCTCTGATGAAGCATGTGCTCGACGTGGGCTTCACGGCGAAGCGGGACTTTCCCTTGTGGGCGGTGCCTGCGGTGCTCATGGGCTTGTTCACGGTGCGGGGTTTGGCGTGGCTGGCTTCGCAGTTTCTCACTCAGTGGTTGACGCAGAACGTGCTCGCGCGGGTGCGGGAACTGGTTTACGGGCAGATTGTGCACGCGCAGCTGGCGCAACTCCAGCGCGAGAGCGCCAGCAGCCTGATCGGGGCGTCGGTGTATGAGGCGCAGTTGGCGCTTGGCATGATCTTTCCGGGCTTGCTCACGCTGGTGCGCGATAGCTTCACCTTGATCGCTTTGTTCGGCTATCTGCTGTGGGTCAACTGGAGTCTGACGCTGTTGACCCTGGGCATTTTGCTGCCGCTGATTTTCACCATGCGCATCATCAGCCGCCGCGCCAAGCGCTTGAATGCGCAAATGCAGAAGGCGGCGGAAGAAACCTCCTACGCGCTGGAGGAGGGCATGCTAGCCGCGCCGGTGATTCGGGTGCACAACGCGCAGAGCGGTTTTGCCGCGCGGTTCGATCGCATCAACCAATTTTTGCGCCGCACCACGGTGAAAACGCTGGTGTCGGGTTCCACGACCACGCCGGTGTCGCAATGGCTGTCGGCGCTGGCGGTTTCGGTGGTCATCGTGTTTGCTATGTGGCAAAGCGATGTGTCGGGGCAGCACAGTGTGGGCGGGTTTGTGGCGTTCATTACCGCGATGATGATGACGCTGTCGCCGCTGCGCCGCGTGGCCGACATCGTCCAGCCGATGATGCGCGCGCTCAGCTCCCTCGACCGTCTGCGCAGCATTGTGGATGCGCCGCGAGAGCAAGACACCGGCACGCACACCGCCGGGCGCGTGCGCGGCGATCTTGAGTTTGACGATGTGGGCGTCATCCTCAGTGCCATGGACCGCCCGGTGCTCGACGGCATTCGGCTGCGCGTGCAGGCGGGCGAAAGCCTTGCGCTCGTAGGCCCGTCCGGCGCGGGCAAGACCACGCTCATGCGCCTGGTTCCGCGCCTGCTGGAGCCCACTCGGGGCCGACTGCTGCTCGATGGCGTGCCGCTGCGCGACTGGAATCTGCACAGCTTGCGCGAGCAGATCGCCTATGTCGGCCAAGACGTGGTGCTGCTCAACGACAGCATTGGCGCCAACGTCAGCTTTGGCTCCGAGGTGGACGAAGACCGCGCCTGGGCCGCGCTCAACGCCGCCGCCTTGGGTGATTTCGTGCGCGGCTTGCCCGGCGGTTTGCAGGCCCCGGTCGGCCACAACGGCTCGCAGCTCTCAGGCGGGCAGCGCCAGCGGCTCTCCATTGCCCGTGCGCTGTACCGCAACGCCCCGCTGCTCATCCTCGACGAAGCCACCAGCGCGCTCGACGCCGAAAGCGAGCGCCTCGTGCAGCAAGCCATCAACCGCCTCATGGAAGGCCGCACCACCATCGTGATCGCCCACCGGCTTGCAACAATAGCCCACTGCCACCGCATCGCCGTGCTCGACGAGGGCCGTCTGATCGAACTCGGCACGCAGGCCGAGTTGCTGCAAAAAGACGGCCTCTATGCCCAGCTACACCGCATGCAGTTTCGGCCAGGCGAGGCCAAGTCAAATGCGGGCTGAGCCTGGAGGTGCCTGACTATTGATCCGGCATGGAGAAGGATGAACGGGTCATAGGCCTCGCCACGCAAGGCGCTCCCCCTCCCAGCCTCCCCCACGCTGTGGGGGAGGAGTGTTGGTTCCCTCTCCACTTGTGGGGAGGGCGGGGTGGGGATGAGTCGTTTCAACCTTCAACGTGCCGATTCAATAGCCTTACCGCGCAAAGACTTATTCCAGTGTGAGCAGCGTGGCACTCAGCGTCTTTGCCGAAGCGGCGACAGGTCAGGCGAGTCAACAGGTCAAGCGATGGTCTGCACAACCGGTCACGTAACATCGCCGCTTCCAAGCCCTCCGCTGTCGCTACATCTGTCGCCACATGTCTGCACTCCGCATCGCC
The DNA here is from genome assembly GCF_002282795.1 of Thiomonas sp. 13-64-67. Classification (NCBI taxonomy): domain Bacteria; kingdom Pseudomonadati; phylum Pseudomonadota; class Betaproteobacteria; order Burkholderiales; genus Thiomonas; species Thiomonas sp. 13-64-67. Next base: position 5,329 of record NZ_NCKP01000048.1, on the reverse strand, counting down.
TTCAACGACCTTACCCGCAGCATTTTTGCCTGGCGTTTGTGGAGCCTGCTGGGTTGGCTTGAGATTCGCCAGCGCTACGCCCGTTCCAAGCTCGGGCCCTTCTGGCTCACCATCAGCATGGGCGTGCTCGTGGGCACCATGGGCGTGGTGTATGGCTCGCTGTTCGGTGTGAAGCTCGCGGATTACCTGCCCATGCTGGCCATCGGCATCGTGATGTGGGGGCTGTTTTCCAGCATCGTCAACGAAGGCAGCACCGCCTACATCAACAGCGCCAATTACATCCGCCAGGTGCACACCCCGCGGTTGATTTACATCTTGCAGGCCGCGTGGCGCAATAGCGTGATCTTTGCGCACAACTTCATCATCGTGATCATCACCCTGCTGATATTTGGCGTGAAAAGCTGGGCCACCCTGCCGCTGTTCATTCCGGGCCTCGTGCTGTTTTTGCTCAATGCCATGTGGATGGCGGCGGTGGCCGGGCTCATTTCCGCGCGCTTTCGCGACCTGCCGCAAATCGTGAGTGCCTTGCTGCAAGTCGCGTTCTACGTCACCCCCATTCTGTTTCACGGCGGCATGCTCAGCGGCAAACACAAGTGGATCGTGGAATACAACCCGCTGGCCTACCTTATCGACATCGTGCGTCAGCCCTTGGTGGGCGAAGTGCCGCCCGCTTTTACCTGGGGGCTCACCATCGGCATGGCCGCGTTCGGCTGGCTGCTGGCGCTGGTCATGACCGGGCGCTACCACCGTCGAATTCCGTATTGGGTGTGACGACTATGGAAGAGGGACGTCGCTGCAAACTGATCGATTGTGATCTCGCGCTGCGTCGGGTTGACTGATGCAATCAATGGGCGTTTCATGGAGACCGTGACCCTCTCCCCCAAGTTTCAAGTCGTTATCCCCAAGCGGGTGCGCGAGCACTTGGTCCTCCAGCCCGGACAAAAACTCGAAGTCGTGCAGATTGGCTCGCGCATCGAGCTGGTTATGCAGCAGCCCGCGCGTGCCTTGCGGGGTTTGCTGCGCGGTATCGACACCACAGTGCCGCGTGAGCCCGACTATGACGCGCCATGTGGTCGATTCATCGGGCTGGCTGGCGTATTTCTCCGACTGACCAAGCGCAGAGCACTTCGCGCCCATCATTTGAAAGCCAGCGGCGCTATTGCTACCGGCCATCACCCTCTTCGAGGTGTTCAAACGCATTGCGGTGCAGCGGGACGAAAACGACGCCATCGCCTGCGTGGCCGTCATGCCGCAAGGCGAAGTCGCTGCCATCGACGAAGCCTTTGGAGGGATGCCGGGCGTGCGCTATTTTTCCAAAGCCCGTATCTGATTTGTGTTTGGCTAAACTAGACTCAATTTCCGTGCAAAATTGCGAATGCCATGCAGACCGTCAACATTCACGAAGCCAAAACAACCTTGTCTCAATTGATTGAGCGTGTCGAGCATGGCGAAGAGGTCATCATCGCCCGGGCGCGTAAGCCGGTGGCCCGGCTGACTGCCTTGCAAGCCACAGCGAAGCCGACCGTGCGCCTCGGCTTGATGAAGGGACAAATTCAACTCGCTGAAGATTTTGACGATCCTTTGCCCGCCGAGGTGCTGCAGGGTTTCACCGAAGGGCTAAAGATTTGAAGTTGCTTCTGGACACCCATGTGATGCTGTGGGCGATGACAGACGACCCCCGCCTGTCCGGTACAGCGCGCGACATGCTGCAAGCCGCAGACGCCGTTTACATCAGCGCAGCCTCCCTGTGGGAAATTGCCATCAAGGCGGGGCTGGGAAAAATTCAGGTTGACGTTTCTGAATTGCTGCGCCAGCTTCATTTAGCTGGGTTTCAAGAGCTGCCCGTCACCTGGCAACACACCCTGACGGTCGGCTCACTGCCCAATCATCACAAAGATCCGTTCGACAGGCTACTCATCGCGCAAGCCATTTCAGAGCCGCTGCGCTTTCTCACCACCGATGCGCAATTGCCTGCGTATTCCAGCGACCTCGTCACCCTGGTGTGACGCCCGAGTCCCCACTTCGTCATGCCCGCCAGCATCACCCTCCAAAACGTCCACCTCGATCTGCCCATTTTCGATGTGTCAGCCATTTCGCTCAAGAAGCGTGTGCTGCGCATGGGGCGCCGCAACCGCATTGCCGAAGACAACACCGGCGTGGTCGTGGTGCGCGCCATAGACGACCTCAGCATCAAGCTGGAGAGCGGTGACCGCCTGGGCCTCATCGGCCACAACGGCGCCGGCAAAAGCACCCTGCTGCGCGTAATGGCCGGCATCTACCCGCCCACGGCGGGGCACATCGCCGTGCAAGGCAAAACCGTGCCCCTGCTCGACATCAGCCTGGGCATGGACGACCAGTCCACCGGCCGCCAGAACATCCGCCTGCGCGGCCTGCTGCTGGGCATGACCGACGCCGAAATCAAGCGCAAGACCGAAGACATCGCCAAGTTCACCGAACTGGGCGACTACCTCGACCTGCCCCTGCGCACATACTCCAGCGGCATGCGCGTGCGCCTGGCCTTCGCCATTTCCACCGCCGTGGAAGCCGACATCCTGCTGCTCGACGAGGTGCTCGGCGTGGGCGATGCCAGCTTTCAGGAAAAGGCCAACAAGCGCCTGCAAGACCTGCACGCCCGCGCGGAAATTGTGGTGCTCGCCATTCATTCCAGCGACACCATTCGCAAGACCTGCAATAAAGTGCTGTGGATGGAGCGGGGCAAAGTAAAAATGTTTGGCGGGGTGGACGAGGTGGTGAGCGCTTATGACAAACACATGAGCCCGCCCGCACCGACTGTGCTACGCAAACGGATTGCCAACCAGCAATTCGCCCAGCGCAAGCAGACGCTGCGAAAAACATCTTGATATTGTTGAGCGAACAGGTCTGGCTTTGGTCAATCAATCACAAGGAATCACAAAGGCCGGCAAATCAGCTTGAGGCTACAATGACACGATGTGATTACAACCAAAGGGTCAAGGATGATTGAAGTCGGCGTTCGGGAGTTCAAAGCGCATCTGTCCACCTATCTGCACAGGGTCTCCACGGGCGTGGGCTTGGTTGTCACTTCGCATGGCAAAAAAATTGCGCGGGTTGAGCCTCCTATTGATGCTCCGGAACCGAAAGACGCACTCACCATGCTGGAAGAATTGCCATGGCTACGCGTCGGCAAGGGGGGGAAACCACAGGGCGCGCGCGAACACATTGCGCTGCACGCCGAAACTCCATCACTCGCACAAACCATTAGCGAGTTGCGCGATTGATTCTGTATCTCGACACCTCCGCGCTGGTCAAACTCTACGTCGAAGAGCCCGGCTCAAGTGAGGTGCGGCACGCCATTGCGCAAGCAGAACGCGTGGTGACCCATGGCATCGCCTATGTCGAGGCCCGCGCTGCGTTCAGGCGGCGCGCCGCCGATGCAACAGACGCAGACGCGCTGCAGCGTTGGCGGCGCGATTTTGAAGCAGACTGGCCAAAGTTCGACGTTGTCGGCGCGGCGCAAACTCTGCTGCACCGCGCGGGAGAATTGGCTGATCTTCTTTCCCTGCGCGGATACGATGCTGTGCATCTCGCCGCAGCCGAGGCACTGCACCAAAGGCTGGGAACATCCCACCTGCTTGTCTTTGGCGCTTACGACAAGCGTCTCGCGCTTGCCGCACAGTCCCTCGGAATAGATGTTTTTCCATCCGAACCATGAGCACCTGTCAAAAACTACTCCCCGTCATCCTCTCTGGTGGCGCAGGCACCCGCCTCTGGCCCGTCTCTCGCGAGCAGCACCCCAAACCCTTCATGCAGTTGGCCGATGGCCAGAGCCTGCTGCAAAAGACCTTTCTGCGCGCTGCTGCCCTGCCCGGCGTTGAGCAGATCCTCACCGTCACCAACCGCGATCTCGTATTCAAGACCAAAGACGAGTACGCCCAGGTCAACCCCACAGGCAAAGCCACCGCCTACATTCTTGAGCCCTTCGGCCGCAACACCGCCCCCGCGCTGGCCGCCGCCGCGCTCTGGGCCGAACAGCACCTCGGGCCAGACGCCACTCTGCTCGTGCTCGCCGCAGACCATCTCATCACCAAGCAGGAGGCGTTCGCCGCAGCTGTGAGCCACGCCTGTGCCCTGGCCGCACAGGGCAAGATGGTGACCTTTGGCATCCAGCCCACCGCCCCCGAAACCGGCTTCGGCTACATCGAAGCGGAGGGCAATACCGTGCTGCGCTTCGTCGAAAAACCCACGCGGGCCAAAGCCTCCGAGTTTCTGAGCAGCGGTCGCTACCTCTGGAACAGCGGCATGTTCTGCTTCCGAGTTGACGCCGTGCTGCGCGAGCTCTCAGAGCATGCCCCCAGTGTGCTGGAGAGCGTGCAAAACTGCCTGGTCGCCTCTGCAGAAATTCAGGGCGCGGGCATCAGCCAGGTGGAGATGCGGTCCGAGGCCTTCGAATACGCCCCCGACATCTCGATTGATTACGCCTTGATGGAACCCTCCTCCGAGGTGGCCGTGGTGCCGTGCGACATCGGCTGGAGCGACATCGGTTCGTGGAATGCACTCAGCGACTTGCAAGACGCTGACGCCCAGGGCAACCGCATCCTCGGCGAAGCCCTGCTGCACGACGCCCACAACTGCTATGTGCAAAGCCCGCAGCGCATCGTCGGCCTGGTGGGGGTGCACGACCTGATCGTGGTGGACACCCCAGACGCCGTGCTCGTGGCCGACCGCAGCCGCGCCCAAGACGTCAAACAGATCACCGCACAACTCAAGGCCAGCGGCCACGATGCCTACAAAATCCACCGCGAAGTTCACCGGCCATGGGGCACTTACACCGTGCTCGAACAGGCTGAAGATTTCAAAATCAAGCGCATTGTGGTGAAACCCAAGGGCACGCTTTCGCTGCAGATGCACCACCATCGCAGCGAACACTGGATTGTGGTTTCCGGCATTGCCAGGGTGATCAACGGCGAAAAGGACATGCTCGTTCGCACAAACGAGTCAACCTACATCCCAGCAGGCACCCAGCACCGCTTGAGCAACCCTGGAATGGTTGACCTCGTCATGATCGAGGTACAGAGCGGCGATTATCTTGGAGAGGATGACATTATTCGATTCGCCGATGAATACGGGAGAACAGGTGCCGCATGATGAAGGAGCTCCTAATAATTGGCGCTGGCGGCCACGCGAAGGTGGTTCTTGAGGCAATTATTGAAGGGGGAGGGGCTCGCGTCGTGGGTTTTGTGGCGCCTCTGGGTGTCAAGTCCCGGCTGGTTGTAAACCCGCTTCACGAACAAATCCGGTTTTTTGGCCTGCCATTTTTTGAGCGCCTGGACGGGTGAGAGGTGATGGAGAG